>JAAWDX010000006.1 GCA_022794035.1 Lachnospiraceae bacterium
GCTTCCCTTAACTTTTCCTTATTATCACTTAAATTCATCTTTTTTTATCCTGCACGCCCCTGCATGCGGGCAACCGCTGCAGCCGCATCCGCAGGAAGCAGTCCCCGACCTTTTATCTCTGCATAATTTTCTGATAATGAGAATGACGAGTACGATCAACAGAATCGAAATCATGACAGTTGCCAGCATATAGTAAATCCTCCTTGTTAGTTAAGCGGTCTCTACATATTTTCTCAGAGTCTGCCGTAAGGCTGCCGCACTGCTCGAGGCAACTCTCTCTACCGGGACTTTACAGCGCTGTGCTTCCTTGCAGGCGCTGAGCGCCATTTTATGGGATACTGTTTGCGTGAATAGAATCAACAGATCCGGCACTCCAAGTTTTTTCTTGAGCGGTCCATTTTCTTTTACAAACACCTTCGCCTTGCAACCATATTGTTTACAAATAGTTTCATAAAGATTGGCCATTCTTTCATTTCCGCCTACGATTACAACACTCATTAGCGCTCTCCTTTCTAGTTAGTATCAACTAACTACTTTATTTTACCACTATATCCCATCTTTGTCAACTGCTCACGAAAGCTATTTATTCAAAAGCAGCTTGCCGCTTTGGCATCTCTAAAATGGTAGCCGCCTCCTGCTGCGTAACCTTGCCGCTTTTAATCATACAGTCAAGCACTACCTTCATTCTCTGCTGGGCAAGCTCTTGATTTTCATCAGGCGAATATAGGGAAGGAGCATTGGGCAGCCCGGCCAGCATGATCGCTTCATATGCGGTAAGCTCTGAAGGCTGCTTGCCAAAATATCCTTGTGCTGCTTCATATATTCCATAATATCCACTGCCAAAATAAATCGTATTCACGTAAATTTCAAAAAGCTCCTTTTTGCTGTACTGCTTTTCTAATGCAAAAGCAGCAAAAACTTCCGCTACCTTACGCTCTATGCGCTTTTCCTGTGTAAACAATTGATTCTTGGCAATCTGCTGCGTAATTGTACTTCCCCCCTCTGCAAAAGACAGTGTTGTCAGGTCCGTCCAAATGGCTCTGCCAATTGCCAGTATATCAATTCCATGATGAGATTCAAATCGTTTATCCTCTGCCGCAATCACCGCTTCCACATATAAAGGCGGCAGTTCATCATAGTATGTAAAATTTTCATTTTCACGCAGACTCTCTCCCAGCTCAGCAATCGGTGCCTCCGCCACTGCCTGTCGGTACATTCGGTATCCTTTTATACCATACCAGCCTGCTATAAGAAAAAAGACGATCAAGAGCGCCGCCAGTCCGCCTAGCAATCCATTTCTGATACCATGTGCCTTATGTTTCATTTTTTGTTTCTCCTTTCTATGAGCTGATTTGCTATATACACCAAAAGCAGTAAAACACTAATGGGAATCAGCAATATACATAGCATAACGCGCCCCGCTATTTCAAATAAATGTGAAATATTTTTTTTGAAATTTGGATTTTTCATATTTTCTGCTCCTTTTACGCAAAATCATCTTGCATATTTTTCCAATTAGATATAAAATAAGCTAAATTATTTTCATCACTCAGGGGGTTATATAGTATGTTATTCAAGAAAAATCATTCAATGGAATTTATAGAGACAGATGAAAGCGGCCTAGTGGTTTTCAATCCAGCCTCCGGCGACAGCTGTATTCTGGATGATATCGGATATGCAATCCTCCATGCAATGGGCGATGGCGCCACATTAGATGCGATTACCGATAAGCTGTCCCAGGAATACATGGCCTCTCCCGGCGAAATCCGCCGCGATGTCGATGAATTTCTCGGCAAGCTTGTTGCTCAGGGGATCCTCGTGACATGCGAATAAAAAATGTTTACATCGAGATCACCAATCTCTGTAACCTAAATTGCATCACCTGCTACAACCGTTCTGGGCTCAACCAAACCCGCTGCGAGCTTCGCTTTGCCGACCTTGCCTATCTGATGGAGCGCTTATCTTCTGAATTTGGCTGTGAGAGCTTTGCTTTTGGCGGTGGAGAACCATTTTTGTACACCGAAATGAACGCTTTGCTCGCCTATATGCAGGCTCATACGCAGTTCCAGTTTCGCTTTGTCACTAACGGAACTATACATATGCCCGAATTCTTCTCTCTGGTCCACAGTGATCCCGCACGCTTTCAGGTACAGATCAGCCTAGACGGCTCTTGCGAGCGGATCAACGCTTTAACGCGGGGAGCCGGCGCATTTTCCCGCGCCGCCGCCTTTCTCGACCGCCTTGCCTCTCCCCGATTCCTTCCTCTGGTAAAGATGGTGCTCTCCCAGAAAAATCTGGACGATGCGGAAGCCTTCTTCCATATGGCCATCTCCCACGGCGGCATCCCCGAATATGCTTTTATCCACTGCAACGGGAATGCGGCCGACGAATGGGAAACCAAAGCACTGACTCCTCAGCAAAAAATCCATATTCTCAAGCTGCTGGACCGCCTCAATGCCCAATCTCCAATCAAAGCAGTCCTTCCCTACAGTACACGCCAGTGCCCATTAGTGGATCCTGACTATGATATGGCAGTTCTGATCAAAACCGACGGCTGCGTGCAGCCCTGTCAGCTTTTGTATGATCCGCGTTTCAGCATCGGCAATATCTTAACCGATTCAAAAGAAACGCTTACAGCCGGCATGAACCGCATCTCCAAGCTGGCTCAGGAACGCGCGGCAGCCGACTTTCAGTGCCACCGCTGTATGGTACGCCAAAAATGCGCCAAAGGCTGTATGGCGATTGCCGATTACGCCTGCGGCGACCCGCTCGGCAACGACGGTGACTGTCTTACACGCAAGCTGGAAATCGCAGACTTTGAGCTTGCCAAGCACCTAAGCAAACTCGAAATCTAATCCAGCAGGCATGCTCTTCAGCGAGCATGCCTGTTTTTTATTATTCTTTCGCACCGCTTACAATTCCATAATAGGCCTTTGAAGTGATATGATATACCACACCATAAAATAAGCCAAACACGACGAAGCTTCCTGCCGTTACTCCAATCAGAAGCACTTTATTCATCAGGCTAAAAAGCATCAGCAGCTTAAAAATAATCGGAAACGCAAACATCAGATGCACGCCTGCCGCTATCAACGGCAAAAAGAATACCGTAAGAACCTGAGAGTTGATACTTTTCCTAATCTCCTTTTTGGTCATGCCAACCTTCTGCATAATGCCAAACCGCGCCTGGTCCTCATATCCTTCTGAAATTTGCTTATAGTATATAATGAGTACTGCCGCACAGATAAACACCGTTCCCAGCAAGATCCCCAAGAAGAACAATCCTCCATAAAGCGCATAGAAGTCATCCTGCTCCTCGGCTCGGTTTTCCAAAGATATATGCATCTCAAACGCCCCGTTTTCCTCCAGCTTCTTCAGCAAAAGCTCCCCCAGCTCCATCTGCGCCTTTTGATCCTGCACATCAAACCCATAGTACCATTTTAATCTAACCATCTGATCGCCCGCAAAATCCGCCAGAGACAGCATCGGTGCAATCTGCTGCTCAAAATCAGGCACAAAAACATACATAGAAGGAATCACCTGTTCAACGCCGTAGGCTGCTTCCACAAACTCCGGCACTGTCTTCTTGACCTTCAGCGGCGCAGAGGCGCCAAAAGCGACCGTATCCTCCGTATAGTCCCTGCGGCTTGTGTACAGCAGTACCTCTCCCTGCTCCAGCGTCTCATTTTGATGCATCACCTCATTATAATCTTCTAACGGTACCACAAAAACCTGCCACACATTGGCATAGCTATCGGCTTCAAATTCATATAATCCGACATCATCCGTAAGGATCTTGCCATCTTCAATCCGCGCATCCATCAGTGCGCAGCGATAATCCAGAACATTCTCCATGCTCTGCTTTTTTTCTTCCACAGCCTCCTGTACCATATGACGCACATTTTCCAGTCTCTCTGCCCGCATCATTGTCATATCCGGTATCTGCGCCGAAAGGTTCATCCCCCGCAAATACTGTGCTTTCAGGCTGTCTTCTTTTCCAATATACAAACACATGCTGGAAGAAATCATGACCAACACCATGGTACACAAAATGCAAATAGACGCTAGTCCCGCTCCATTACGCTTCATGCGGTAGATCATGGAGGAAAGAGACACAAAATGATTGCTTTGATAATAATACCGTTTTCTTTTTTGCAAAAGCCTGCAGATTGCGACAGATCCGGAAATGAACAGCAGATACGTACCAAGGATTACCATGATGACTGCGATAAAAAACCATACCAGTGCGACCACCGGATCCTGAATGGAAACCGCGATATAGTAGGCCGTTCCCAAAATTACCGCCCCCAGGAATGCCAAGACCCAATTCGCCTTCGGCGGTTTTTCTCCCGCATGCTCGCTGCGCAAAAGCTCGATTGGCTTCGACAATTGAATTTGCCGCAGTACATTCAAAAAGATCAGAAAAAAGATTACAGCAAATACCCGAAGCGTAAAAAATATGCATGATACATCAATTTGCAGCGAAAAGGTGATCTCCCCCTGCGTCAAATTGATAATGCCAAGCTCTGCCAGCTTTGAAAAAAGAATTCCCATCACTATGCCAATTGTAAATGCCAATCCAGCCACGATCAGGTTTTCCCATAATAACACTTTAGCTAAATTCTTTTTACCCATCCCTAAAATATTATAGAGACCAAATTCCTTTTTTCTGCCGCGGGTTAAAAATGAATTCGTATAGAAAAGAAAAATAGCCGCAAAAATAATAAGCACGATACATCCCATATTCATAATGGATCCCAGCATGGCCTTCCCCGGCATCGTTTCCATTACCCGGTCACTGCTTAAAAAGGCAAAAATATAAAACATCATCACCATGCCAATGCAGGTTAAAATGTAGGGCACATATAAGCGCTTATTTTTCCGGATACCCGTCCATGCCAGTCTTCGGTACAGCCCTTTTTTCATTGGTTCCTCCCCCCTGTTGCCAGCATGGTCAATGTATCAGAGATTTTTTGATATAGCTCTTCATTTGTGCTGTTTCCCCGATAAATCTGATGAAATACTTCTCCGTCTTTAATAAACAGTACTCTGCTTGCATGACTTGCCGCCTTTACTGAATGCGTCACCATCAGGATCGTCTGTTCTTTTTGATTGATCTTTGCAAAAAGCCGCAAAAGCTCATCGGTGGCCCGGGAATCCAAAGCCCCTGTCGGTTCGTCGGCCAAGATCAGCCTCGGCCCTGTAATCAAGGCTCTTGCCACTGCCGCCCTTTGCTTTTGTCCACCCGATACTTCATATGGATATTTTTTTAATATATCCTGAATCCCCAGCTCAGCCGCAATCGGCTGCAGCCTCTGATTCATCTCTTCATATTTTTTCCCCGCGAGAACAAGGGGTAAAAATATGTTATCCTGCAAAGAAAAGGTATCCAGCAGGTTAAATTCCTGGAACACAAACCCCAAATGGTCCCGGCGAAATTCAGCAATCGCCGACTCTTTGATCTGCATCAGATTTTGTCCATCCAGCATCACCGTACCGCTGGTTGGTTTATCGAGCGCTGCCACAATGTTTAAAAGGGTACTCTTCCCCGAACCCGACTCCCCCATAATTGCCACATACTCTCCTTGCTCCACACTAAAAGAAACCTTTCTCAGCGCTTCCACCGTGCTTCCGCCAAACCGAGTTGTATAGATTTTTTTAACATGATTCACTTCTAAAATACTCAATTGCTTTGCCTCCTGTTACTTGATACACGTAGTATAGCAAAAAGAAGAAATGCAGCGCCATCGAATCGGCTTACATTTCCTCTTCCATTTCTAACATTCGCGTAAGAATTTCTATTCTTCATCACTCAATTTCTATCCTTCTCTGCTGCAAATGAATTCTGACAATCGTTCCACTGTCCAGAGAAGAATTGATCGAGATGGTATGTCCTAAATTTGTACAAATTCTTCTACACAAATACAACCCAATCCCACTGGCTTTTTTATCACTCCTACCGTTATATCCGGTATAGCCCTTTTCAAAAACACGCGGCAAATCCTCCGGTGCAATCCCAATTCCTGTATCGCAGATACATAACACCTGCGGCTCCTCCATCCGAATTGTAATACTCCCTCCTGCTTTAGTATACTTAATAGCATTGGAAAGCACCTGCTCTATAACAAACATCAGCCATTTCTCATCTGTAATTACACGTTGATGCAGCGGCTGATAACAGAGCTGAATTTTTTTACGGATAAACTGTGTTGCTAGCTTTTTAACTGTTTGCTTTACCATTTCATCCAGCTCATATTCTTCAATAACATAATCCGTTGATTGTGCATCTAAACGCAGGTAACAAAGCACCATCTCTACATACTGCTCTATACGAAACAAATCTTCCGAAAGTCCTTTTGCCACCGGAAAATCTTCATTTTGCAGAGTGAGCTTCATAGAGGCAATGGGCGTTTTAATCTGATGTGCCCAGACCGTATAATACTCAATCATATCCATATATCGCTCCGTCATCTGCTCTTCAATCTCCGCTTTACTTTTCTTTAGCAAACATACCAAATCCTGATAATCCTTCTCTTCTATCCCTGCCACTTCCGGTAGCTGTAAGGCTGTTTTTTCTACACTTTCCTGCAAACGCACCAGATACGCATGCTTTTTATACACCTTACCAAACTCAAGGCTTAAAAACAAAAGACCTGCTAATGCGCACAACACCACAGGATACATAACCGCTTCTATCGGTAAATGATAAAGAAAAAAGGTAACGGCAAAAATGACAGCAAACAGTCCGAAGCACAGCAGACCCGTTCGTTTTTGCCTCAAATATAGGCGCCATAACTTCATCCTATCCCCCCTATGCAATCAGATATCCCACACCAAACTGTGTTGTAATAAACCCTTCAAGACCTGCCGCTCCTAATTTTTTTCGCAGCCGGTTGATATTAACCGTCAGCGTATTATCATCGACAAAGCTATCGGTTTGCCACAGTCGTTCCATCAGCTCCTCGCGGCTAACGATCCTTCCCTTGTTTTCCATTAGCGCTAATAAAATCCGGTATTCATTTTTGGTCAGCATAATCTTATTTTCTTCATACCGCAGCGTATTATCTCCTGTATCTAAAATAGCGCCCCTATGCTCCAAAACAGGAGCTGCCCCTCCAAAATCATAGGTACGCCTCAAAACCGCCTGAATTTTAGCCATTAAAACACTTTGGTCAAAGGGCTTGGCAACAAAGTCGTCTCCTCCCATATTCATGGCCATTACAATATTCATGTTATCAGCCGCTGATGAAATAAATATAATCGGTACTTTGGATGTTTTTCGTATTTCCATACACCAATGATATCCATTATAAAACGGAAGTCCAATATCAAGCAAAATTAAATGCGGCTTATACGCCTCTACCTCGTCTAGGATATTGCGAAAATCCTGCGCGCACTGCGTCTGCAGATTCCACATTTCAGCCTGCTTTCTAATTGCCTCTGCAATGCCTGCATCATCCTCTACAATTAAAATTCTTGCATTTTCCATTTTTATTCCCCGATGCTCTACTTTTAAATACTAACTATATCTGCATTCATTATACTGCATCCTTTTTTTGATTTCTACTTTCTTTTTTCTTAATTTTAGTTTAACAAAAAGCCCCTTACACAGGTATGATTTCCCATGTAAGGAGCTCTTTATCTTATCGATTCACAATCCGTTTTTTAGCTGCTAAGAGCAGTGCAATACCCAGCACGGCCATCATCAGTCCTACCACAAACGGAAGTGCTGTTTGGTCACCTGTGGCCGGTCCCACGTGATCAATCTTGCCATCACCGTCAGCATCGATATTTTGATCCGGTTTGCCATCGCCATCCGTATCAATATTAAGATCTGGCTTACCATCGCCGTCCAGATCTACATTCACATTCGGATTACCCGGGCGAGTGGGATCAATTCCCTGATCTGGTTTACCATCCCCATCTTTATCAATGATATTCAGGTTAGGTTTACCATCCCCGGTCGTATCCACATTCACATCCGGTTTACCATCCCCGTCTGTATCGACATTCACATCCGGCAGCGGCGTCTGATCGCCCTTGTTGACAATTCCGATATCCGGCTTGCCGTCTCCATCCTTATCGACAATATTGATGTTGGGCTTCCCATCCCCGGTCGTATCCACATTTACATTCGGCTTGCCGTCTCCATCTTTATCAATAATGTTCACATCCGGCGTCTTGTCCTGATCCGGATCCTTCGGATCGATATTATCCGGTTTGCCGTCGCCATCCTTATCCACGATATTGACATCCGGCTTACCGTCGCCATCTGTATCCACGTTCACATCCGGCTTGCCGTCATCGTCCGTGTCCACGTTCGTATCCGGCTTGCCGTCCCCGTCTGTATCGATATTCACATCCGGCTTCAGATCTTTAAGATCCTCCGGTGTCAGGTCATCCAGATCATCTGGCTTACCATCTCCGTCCTTATCCACGATGTTCACATCCGGCGTTTTATCCTGATCCGGATCCTTCGGATCAATGTTGTCCGGCTTGCCGTCTCCATCCTTATCCACGATATTGACATCCGGCTTGCCGTCGCCGTCTATATCTACGTTCACATCCGGCTTGCCGTCATCGTCCGTGTCCACGTTCGTATCCGGCTTGCCGTCGCCATCTGTATCCACGTTCACATCCGGCTTCAGATCTTTAAGATCCTCCGGTGTCAGATCATCCAGATCATCGGGCTTACCGTCTCCATCCTTATCCACGATGTTCACATCCGGTGTCTTATCCTGATCCGGATCCTTCGGATCGATGTTATCCGGCTTGCCGTCTCCATCCTTATCCACGATATTGACATCCGGCTTGCCGTCGCCATCTGTATCCACGTTCACATCCGGCTTGCCGTCATCGTCCGTGTCCACATTCGTATCCGGCTTGCCGTCGCCATCTGTATCGATATTCACATCCGGCTTCAGATCTTTAAGATCCTCCGGTGTCAGATCGTCCAGATCATCTGGCTCGCCGTCGCCATCCTTATCCACGATATTGATATCCGGTGTCTTATCCTGATCCGGATCCTTCGGATCGATGTTGTCCGGTTTGCCGTCGCCATCTTTATCCACAATATTGACATCCGGTTTGCCGTCGCCGTCTGTATCTACGTTCACATCCGGCTTGCCGTCATCGTCCGTGTCCACGTTCGTATCCGGCTTACCCGTTCCATCCGTATCCAGATTCACATCTGGCTCGCCGTCATCATCGGTATCGATATTAATATCCGGATATCCGTCACCATCCGTATCCACATCAACTTCAGGCGTACCATTTTCTACCGCTTCAGCTACATCGACAACTTTATAGTCAATCGTAAGCACAGCCCCCGTCCGCACGACGTTGCCATCATATGCATCATCCTGTTTAACAGAAGCTACAATTTTATAATTGGTCGCCTCGCTGAGAGTAATTTCCGTTACCTCATTTCCTTCGGCATCAGTAATCACAATGTCATCGGCTTTCAACGATACCATTGCACCTGTATTATTAGTCAGCGGTTTATTGATATTGTTTGTGAACGCATACCGTTCATTCAGAATAACAGCTAGTTCATCTTTTCCAAGCTTCTCAGCTTCTTCTGCGCTGCCCTCTTCCGGTTTCACAGCTTTGCGTGTGATGGCATCCTTATAATAGGCCGTCAGGCGCTGATTACCATCTTCCTCATCTACGACATCATAGTCAGGCTCAAGCGTCTCTAAAACCGGCACAACCACATCCGGATCTAATTCCTTTGTTTCTTCCGGCGTAACGACAGAACCCGGTACTGTAGTAAACGGAAACTCAGCGGGCTCATTCATTTCTTCAGCCTGTCCATCCGAAAGCGTATAGTTGCCGCTTCCCAAATATTTAGCCGTTACCTTAAACTCTCCGTCATCGCCTTCTGGAACCAGATAATTGCTGGTATTATAATCCATAGTCAACGTAGCAGTCGAGTAATTGTACCCCGAAGCCTGCGCTTGACCTGTAACCATAGCGCGTGCTCTGGCTCTAGATCTTGCAGCAGCGGCTCCCGCATCCGTTTTTACCGGAGTTAAGGCAACCGGGCTCCCTACCTTTACGCCGTTAATATAAAACTGAACTGTTCCGCTAGGAGCCTCACAGGTAAGCGCCTCTCCGTCAGCCGGCAGCACATTTGCCGTAAGGGTCATTGTCGAGAAATCAGTTTTACTCGTTGCGGTATCTTCGGTAAGACCATTTTTATAGGTATACTGATAGTCCACATCCAGCACTCGCGTATCGGCACGCGTAATCACCGAGCTAATCGTTGTCTGGTGCCCCCAGAAGGTTTTGCTAAAATCTGCATCCGATGCATACTCTTTATAATTCAGCTGAATTGTATACGTTCCTGCCTGAGAGAATCCTTCCGCACTGCTTCCTTCTCCTGTTGGCTTTCCATCTGCATCCGTCAATCTGACAGCCGTTTCCTCTATCTGGTCTGCTTTATTAATGATTCCGCCTACTGGCTGCGGTACTGAAATCTCCTGCTTTGCAATTTCTTCATTCAAAAGCTCCCAGTCAAATGGAGTGCCATCATAGCGCTTATTCAGCATTTCCTTCAGCTCAGCACTGAACTTTGATTCGTCGACTTCAAATGTAACATATCGCTTTGTTACGTCACCGCTTGATCCGCCTACTTCCTCCAGCGTAAATGGATATGTCGTATCCACCTTTACTCCCTCTGCTGTCTGAAGGATTACTTTAGAAATAGAAACAGGCTTACCCTTTGATGACGCCGGAAGCCAAAAGTATAGCTTCTTTGTATTGTCCAGCTTAGTTGCAAGACCATATTCCGGAGTAACCGGCGTACCATCAATGGTTACGCCGTAACTATACAGAAAATCTCCCTGCTTTAAGGGTATATCATTTCCATCTTTATCCTTGTATGTATAACTAGATAAGTCAATCGTCACCATAATCAAAGGCGTGCCATCAGAGCTAACAACTGAAGCACCTTGAATACTGTACCCGCCGTTATAGGCTGCCGGGAAAAAGGAGCCGCCTGTAACAATAACTTTTCCTCCTGCAGCGCCGATATCCCACTGCGTTCCATTGTTATTAGATTTCGGCAGCAGAGTACCGCCTGTAATCTTAATCTCATGGGGCGTGCTGCCTGCACCATGCCCGATATTGCTAGCACTATTACAAGCACCGCCAAATGCATTTCCATGGTCTTTTCCTGTTGCCGTGATATAACCGCCATTAATTGTAATATCGCCAGGAACCATTCCGGCATGTCCAACTCCTGCGGTTTTGGCATTCCAGCCTGCGCCGATAGCCGCTCCATGATAACTTGCTGTAGCATCAATGATGCCGCCATTAATTGTAATACCGCCGCCATCCAAAGAACAGCCCGCACCGCCGGTATTGCCGCCACCGATGCCAGCACCGGCACTGCTGCTGCCGCCGTTGGTATATGCATTGACAGTAATCTGACCGCCATTGATTGTAATTTGGCCGCTGTTTTCGCCATGATTACCACCAATACATGCTCCATTGGTCCCCGAATACACGGTAAGAGAACCCGGATGTGCACTGTCTAATTTCCACGCCGGTTCCCCTGCTTTAATCACAGTGTCTCCCATCGTACAGTCCTCAACCAGACGTCCTCCTTCAATTGCAACAGGATTACAAAGGCTGTCATCAATTGTAAGCGCAGAACCATATGCAACATGGATACCCGCATTATTAGCACCTGTTGACGGATTCAAAATATTACTGCTTCCATCTGCCAGTGTTAAATGCAGCGTAGTCGGCGCCGCTGCCGTGTTCGGCAAAATATTTACCGGCGGCATCGCCGCTGTTGTGATAGTAACACCTGCAAAAGTAATCTCGGCATGCTTGCCAGCCACAACGGCAATCCCATGCGTTGTGGTCGTTCCCTGCACGGTAAGCGCTCTGCTTGTCTGAACATAAATCACATTAGAAACCGTATAGATTTCATATTCAGCGCCTGCTGCCGCGCCATAGGCCAGCGCTTGTCCATCATCAGCCGTAATCGTCAGACCGCCCACGGAAATGCTGGCAGATGCATCCAGCATCATAGCTCCGCCCAGCACAAGATCTGCTTGCAGAGCAGCTGTTTCTTCTGCAAGCTCATAGCCTTCCGGCAAGCTTGCCAGTAAAGAATGGGAACCTTCTGAAAGGCCCTCTTCCGGAAACTCATCCAGCACCCAACTGATCGCCAGCGTCTCTTCCGTTCCATTCTCTAATACAGCCTGGATCTCTGCCGGCAAAAACATAGCCAGATCCTCTTTCGTAAGAACCTGCTCTTCGTTGACGCCAAGAAGTGCCAATTCCCAACGCGCATTTTCTTCATTATATACCAGATATTCTTCCTCATCTATCCAGTTCCATGAAGTAATCTTCAAATTCTGCCCGACGGATTCCTCTTCTGTCAAAGAAGTCTCATTTTCTGAATCCTCCGTCTCAAAACGCTCTGTTTCAGAGCTTTCCTCGTTCAGATCCGTTATTTCCGAACTTTCTGCTTCATCTTCAGCATCTTGATACTCTTCTGTGTGTAAGATGCTGTCTTCGCTAAGACCCGCTTCTTCTGCTGCTGACACAAATGTAGTGCTGCCTATTGCAGAAAGCAGCATACAAATGACCAATACTACAGAAAGCAGTTGTCTTCTAGCCATTCCTTTCATACTCACACTCCTCCGTTATGTTAATTTCAATCGGTGATTCACAATTGAAATACAAAAAGAGTTTGCCAAAGCAAACTTATGAATTTGTAAAAAATTTTATCACACTAAAATGCGAGTGTCAATATAAATATTATTCTTTAAGGGCACGATAAATAAAAAGCAGCCTAAAAGGAAATTCCTTTTAAGCTGCTTTTAAGAAAGCTAGTTCAAACTGCTATTATGCCTGCGGGCCAGCAGAAACCAGAGCCTTGCCTGCCTCATTGCCCTCATATTTAGCAAAGTTCTTGACAAATCTCTGTGCCAGATCCTGCGCTTTTTCTTCCCACTCTGCTACATTAGCATAGGTATCGCGAGGATCCAAAATGGCCGGATCTACACCTGGCAGTTCGGTCGGCACTTCAAAATTGAAATGCGGAATTGTCTTGGTCGGTGCATTCAGAATATCTCCGCTCAAAATCGCATCGATGATACCGCGTGTATCGCGGATAGAAATACGCTTTCCTGTACCATTCCAGCCTGTGTTTACCAAGTAAGCCTTTGCTCCGCTCTGCTCCATTTTCTTAACCAGCTCTTCTGCATACTTAGTCGGATGCAGCTCCAGGAACGCCTGACCAAAGCAAGCAGAGAAGGTGGGCGTAGGCTCTGTAATACCGCGCTCGGTGCCAGCCAGCTTTGCCGTAAAGCCAGACAGGAAATAATACTGTGTCTGCTCAGGAGTCAGAATAGAAACAGGAGGCAGTACGCCAAATGCATCTGCAGAAAGGAAAATTACATTTTTAGCAGCCGGAGCAGAAGAAACAGGGCGCACAATCTTTTCAATATGATTGATCGGATAGGATACACGCGTATTCTCCGTGACGCTCTTATCGTCAAAATCAATTTTGCCCTCTGCATCCAAGGTTACATTTTCTAATAATGCATCCCGTTTGATTGCATTGTAAATATCAGGCTCAGACTCCTTGTCAAGGTTAATTACCTTTGCATAGCAGCCGCCCTCAAAGTTAAACACGCCGTTGTCATCCCAGCCATGCTCATCATCACCGATCAAAAGACGCTTAGGATCGGTAGACAGCGTTGTTTTACCTGTGCCGGAAAGGCCAAAGAAAATCGCGGTATTCTCACCATTCATATCCGTGTTCGCTGAGCAGTGCATCGACGCGATTCCTTTAAGCGGCAGGTAATAGTTCATCATAGAGAACATACCCTTCTTCATCTCACCGCCATACCAAGTATTCACAATAACCTGCTCGCGGCTGGTAATGTTAAACATAACAGCCGTTTCTGAATTCAGCCCCAGCTCTTTGTAGTTCTCAACTTTAGCTTTAGAAGCGTTGTATACCACAAAATCAGGCTCAAAGCTTGCCAGCTCCTCTTCCGTAGGCTGAATAAACATATTTTTAACGAAATGGGCCTGCCATGCCACTTCCATAATAAAACGAATCGCCATGCGAGTGTCTTCATTAGCACCACAGAATGCATCAACAACAAACAGCTTCTTATTAGAAAGCTCTTTCAGTGCAATCTCTTTTACAACATTCCATGTCTCTTCACTAGCCGGATGGTTATCGTTCTTATATTCATCAGAAGTCCACCACACGGTATCCTTGGAATTTTCATCCATGACAATAAATTTATCCTGCGGAGAACGTCCGGTATAAATACCAGTCATTACATTCACGGCACCAAGCTCGCTGACCTGTCCTTTTTCAAACCCTTCCAGATCTGTTTTGGTCTCTTCTTCAAATAACAACTCATAAGAAGGATTATGAACAATTTCCGGGGTCCCTGTGATGCCATACTTACTTAAATTGATTTCTGCCATTTTACATTTAACCTCTTTCTTAATAGAATATCGTGAATAGGTAACACACGCAACTCTGCCTTCACAAAGCATTGGCGGGAGAAAATATGCCAATCTCCTCTAGCGTATATTATACAAGATAAAATCATAAAATCAAGAAAATCTTTTAAATTTTCAATTTTGTCCATTTAAAATGCAAGTTAATCTAGCTTCACCTGCATTTTCATTGCTGCTGGTGCCTGTACATCCTCGACGGGGTCTCCTCCCCATCGCCTTGTACCATGCACAAAAACTCCCATCCATATCTCTCGTAAAACCCAGTATGATCTGTGAGCAAATATAAGGTATCCACCTGTTTTTCCTTCATGTCCGCGCAGACCAGATTCAGCATTTGCCCTGCGATCCCCTGCCGGCGGTATGCCTCCTCCACATATACAGCGCATACATTAGGCGCCAGATCCTTGCGATCATGAAAGTCATTTTCAATTACGCCCAGACCCGCAATAATCTTGCCATATTCAATCACAACATACCATTGCGGCACTGCCGCTCGCCCCTCCAAGCACTCCTGCATGCTCTCCTGATAAGCGCTTTCCGGGATATGCCATTTAGCATGAAACCACTGCGCAGCCTCCTGCAGCAGCTCAGCATGATCCCTGAGCTTAAGCCAGAATCTGGTCTTTTCCCGCCTGATCCCATGATAGGATCCCTCCTCGCAGTAACCGCGCGCCTCGTAGCCATGCGCCTCATAGTATGCATTAAGCGCTTTATTATTGACCCCGCAGTCCAGCCGCACAGCGGCAAGCCCCTGCTGATAGGCTGCTTTTTCTATGTGCTCCAGCAAGGCCGCCCCCACGCCATGACAGGCGGGGTCTGACACAAGGTGATGCACATAAAGCGCCTCTCCTCCTTCCGGCCACCGCTCATCCTGCTTAAAAACAGCGGCAGCGCCTACAATCTTTTCTTCTGCCACTGCTACAATAAAAGATGCGCTATGCTGCAAAAAATATGTTTTAGGATATATCGCAAGATACTCTGCCGTATTCCATTGCTGCAATCCTTTTTGATCCATCCATTTCATGCGTTTTTTAATTAAATCGATGATGGCATCCACATCCTGCCTGCAGGCTTCTCGCATATAAATCATTTACCGATTCCCTCCTTCAAGCCAGTACTCTACTAAGCTGATAAAAGCAGCGCTCACTCTTCTTCTTGAGCCGCCCATGCCTTCTCTTTTTTATATTTGCGAATAAACAGAAACACTGCCAGTGCAATAACCAGAAGACCTACCCCCGCCATGGCGTAAACCGTTGTTACGTCTGCCGGGCCTTCCAATACCAGAAGCTTTCCTTCTGTCGCCTGTATGATCGTTTCTATATCCTGGTCGCTGTACTCCCACTGCTTAAGCTGCTCTCTGAATGCTGCTTCTAACCCTGCTAAACTTTCCTCCATTTCAACAGCAACGCCATTAAAATGCAAAACTGTCTGCGGACTCGCGCCTCCTTCCAGATAGGCATAGGTCTCATTCGTGATCTGATCCATGATCTGTTTATCTGCCTTGCGGACATATACAGCCGCCAGTCCAGAGTTTCCTACCGGAATGATATAATAATACCCGGAGGTCTTAGCGGCTGTGCGATAGTCCTCATACTGGGTATAGGTTGATTGCGTTGCAAACTGTCCCAAGCTATAGTATATATCTCCCTGTACATGATCCCCCTCTGCAAGTCCCTCTCCCAGCACTTCATCATAATTATGAGCCGGCTTTAAAAGCTGAATCATATGCCCCTTCTGGATTGTCATTCCCAAAAAGATCCCTCCAAACAGCAGTAGCATCAAGTTTGCAATGGAAAATCCTTTTAATAATGTTTTCATTTTAATTTCCTTTCTACTACTCCATTATTGAGTATGCTTTATATCCACCACTCAGGCGTCAACTCGCCGAGCGTCACAATTTTATTGTTTTCATTGTCAAGCATAATTTCAATGCTCTGATACTCTTCTGGCATAAGCTGCGTCATCAGCTCACGGCAGGCTCCGCAGGGCGGCATTGCCTTGCCTTCGCTATTTATAGCTATGACACGCCGGATCGCATTTTCGCCGTTGGTAATCATGTTGAAAATAGCATTTCTCTCTGCACAAACGCCAAGCGTACAAGATGTGTCTATGCACACACCTACATAGATCTTACCCGATGCGGATTCAACTGCGGCGGCAACTCCGCCTGCCTCTATGCTACTTGAAACCTCACGCGGGTTTACCACTTTCATTGCTGCATTATATAGCTGAGTCCAAATTTCATTCATTCTATTGCCTCCCCAATATAGTCTATTAAAAATGGGCAATTCCGTTATGGAACTGCCCACTCCCTTTTATTCCAAGGATTTCATCTGCGGAAAGAAAAGCACATCTCGAATGGCCGGAGAATCGGTGAGCAGCATGATCATACGATCAATACCAATACCGATGCCTCCTGTAGGCGGCATGCCCAGCTCTAATGCATTTAAGAAGTCCTCATCCGTATGGTTCGCTTCTTCATCTCCCTGCGCTAAAAGCTCCTCCTGCGCAGCAAAACGCTCTCTCTGATCAATCGGATCGTTGAGCTCAGAGTACGCGTTGGCTACTTCCCATGTATTCATAAAAAGCTCAAAGCGCTCAACATATTCCGGATTCTCCGGCTTTTTCTTAGTCAGCGGAGAAATCTCAATTGGATGATCCATGACAAATGTAGGTTGCACTAAATGCTCCTCCACATACTTTTCAAAGAAAAGATTGAGGATATCGCCCTTCTTATGACGCTCTTCAAATTCAATTCCATGCTGCTTCGCAAGAGCCTTAGCTGCCTCTGTATCGGGCACCTCATTGAAATCTACACCCGCATATTGCTTTACCGCATCCAGCATGGTAATGCGGGCAAAAGGCTTTCCTAAATCAATCTCAATGCCATTATAGGTGATCAGCGTAGTGCCCAGCACTTCCTGTGCCACATGCCGGAACAGATTTTCAGAAAGATCCATCATACCGTGATAATCCGTATAAGCCTGATACAGCTCCATCAATGTAAATTCCGGGTTGTGCCGTGTGTCAATGCCTTCATTTCTAAAGACCCTGCCAATTTCATACACGCGCTCCAAGCCGCCGACAATAAGACGCTTTAAATAAAGCTCTAGGGAAATTCTAAGCTTAATATCCTCATTTAGTGCATTGTAATGCGTAACAAAGGGACGCGCTGCTGCACCGCCGGCATTGCTCACCAGCATCGGCGTCTCTACCTCCATAAAGCCCTGCGCATCTAAATATCGGCGAATGCTGCTGATGATTGCGGAGCGCTTTTGAAAGGTCTCCTTGACCTCCGGATTCATGACCAAATCCAAATAACGCTGACGATACCGGGTTTCTGTATCAGTTAAGCCATGGTATTTCTCCGGCAATGTCTGAAGACTTTTAGAAAGAAGCTCCACTTTGTGCGCCTTTACGGAAACCTCTCCTTTTTGTGTCCGGAACACCTCTCCCGTAACGCCAATGATGTCGCCGGCGTCATGATATCGTTTAAACTCCTTATAGGCGTCTTCTCCCAAAAGATCTCTGGTGACATATGCCTGGATCTGTCCCCGTTTATCCTGAATATGACAGAAAGAGGCTTTTCCCATGACCCGTTTGGTCATCAGCCGGCCTGCCACAGAAACGGTCTGTCCCTCCATCTCATCAAAATGCTTGGTGATATCTGTGCTGTGCGCTGTGACATCAAATTTAGTTACGGTATACGGATCCTTTCCTGCTTCTTGCATCTCCGCCAGCTTTTCTCTGCGCAGGCGCAGGATTTGATTTAGATCCTGCCCGCCCTGATTCTCATTTGCCATATATATCTCCTTCTGCTTCTTTATCGACTGATTTCCAGCACCTTAAAAACTGTTACGCCGCCAGGCGTTGTTACCTCTACCTCATCACCTACAGCCGCGCCCAGTACAGCCGCGCCTACAGGCGATTCATTTGAGATCAGGCCTTCCATAGGATCCGCCTCGGTAGATCCCACAATCGTATAGGTAATATTCTCATCAAATTCCTGATCATATAATACCACACGGCAGCCTAAGGATACTTTATTCAAATCGGTATCTTCTTCATCGATCACCTGCGCATTGCGCAGTGTCTTTTCAAGTTCGGCGATACGTCCCTCAATTTTTCCCTGTTCATCCTTAGCTGCATCGTATTCTGCATTTTCGGATAAATCTCCTTGTGCTCTCGCCTCTTTAATCTTTTGCGCTACTTCATGGCGTTTGACCGTTTTCAACTCGAGCAGCTCCTGCTCCATTTTTTCCATACCCGCATGGGTTAAAATTACTTTTTTTGTCTCCATATTTAAAACCTTCCCTTTCTTATCAGACCTTTCCTGACATCCGCTTATTATACCCTGCAGGCGTATTCTTGTCAAGGCATGAGCAGCTCCTGCAGTTCCTTTAAGCTTGAAATTTGCTGCAGCCTTCTTTTCTTCTCCGTGCTGCTTGGCATCCCCTTTAAATACCATAAAATATGCGATCGCATCTGCCGGATTCCAACAAACTCTCCTTTTTCCTCTATGATCATAGCGGCATGCCGAAGTGCCATTTGCAAAATCTCCTCCTGCTTTGGCCTGGGCAGTGTTTGTCCGCTCTGCAGATATTCACATATCTCTGAAAAGATCCATGGATTTCCTCTGCTCGCCCTTCCCACCATAATACCATCACAGCCGGTCTGCAGAAGCATTTTTTTAGCAGTATAAGCATCCACTACATCGCCATTGCCAATGACTGGAATCTGTACGGCCTCCTTCACACGACGAATTACATCCCAATCGGCCCGTCCGCTGTACATTTCAGCCGCCGTGCGTCCATGTACTGTAATGGCAGCTGCGCCTGCCTCCTCACAGACCTGAGCAATCTGCACGGCGACATCCTCTGTCCGCTCGCATCCTTTTCTAATCTTGACTGTCACCGGAATCTTTACAGCCTGACTCACCTGCCTGATAATTTCATATACCAGACGCGGCCTTTTTAACAGTGCAGAGCCCTCATGATTCTTGACAATTTTAGGGGCCGGACAGCCCATATTCAAATCAATAGCCGCAAACCGGTCTTGTAACTTCTGCGCTTCTTCTGCCATCAGCTGTGGTTCCGAACCGAAGAGCTGCAAAATCACCGGCTCCTCCTCTGCTTCTTTATATAAAAGAGCCGCCGTATTTTCATTTTGATAATGCAGCGCTTTTGCACTGACCATTTCTGTGTAGACGGCGCCTGCTCCCTGCTCGCGGCATAAGCGCCGGAAGCTGGAGTCTGATACACCCGCCATAGGCGCCGCCAGTACATTGCTCTTTAATGCTAAAGACCCAATCCTCATTTTCTGCTTTTCCTGCTGCTCTTTTTTGCATTTCGCTTAGCGATAATCTGCAGTCCCTTAAGGGTAAGCGCTGCATCATATTGATGGATGCAGGGAAGCTCCTGTGCAAAAATCCGGCTAAATCCCCCTGTTGCGATGACCTGCAAATCGGGAAGCCCCATTTCTTTTTTAATTTGCCCGACGATATATTCTACCTGCCCAATGTAGCCGTATACCAAGCCAGCCTGCATGCATTCCACCGTATTGGCATTCAAAATACTGGCCGGTTTTTTGATCTCAATCATGGGAAGCTGCGCCGCCCGCGAACAAAGTGCATCCGCCGAGATGCCGATTCCCGGTGCAAAAACAGCGGCTATAAATTCTCCTTTTTCATTGATCACTTCATATTTAGTCGCAGTTCCAAAATCGACCACCAGACAAGGGGCTCCGTAGATCTCACAAGCAGCAGCCACATCCGCAATCAGATCCGCACCTACTTCCTTGGGATTTTCTGTTTTAATGCAGACTCCGGTTTTAATTCCAGGGCCGATCACGAGCGGTTCCTTCTGTATATATCTGCGGATGGCATTACAAAAGGAATGCATCATATGCGGTACTACAGAAGAAATGACAACCTGCTCAAAATCATGCGCATGCAGTCCTTCACATTCCAGCAGCATGCGGATATCAATCCCGTATTCATCAGAGGTCTTAGTCGCTCCTGTGGTCATCCGCCAACTGGCAACCAGCTGCTCCTCTTTAAATACGCCCATTTTAATTTGTGTGTTTCCAATATCAAATACTAATAGCATGTTATCTTCCCGCCTCTTGTATGACCTGATACCAAAGCTGCAGCTTCTCTAGCAGCTCCGCATGCTCCCGCTCTACTTCTCTTACCAAAAGTCCTGCCGATATGGCATCATATCCTAAATCATCTTCCTCACAGTAGCTGTCTATATATACCTCACCATCTGTGTAAAATCCAAGTTCAGCTACGCCTCCGGCCTCTTCTGTGATAAACACCAGGCACATAATCACTTCATTTTTCACAGTCTCTGGAAGCTTTCCTAACGACTCATTAAAATAATACTTTTCTTTATACTGACTCGCATATGCCAGAATTACTTTTTCTTCCTGCACCAATTCTATCCTCCTATGCTAAAATAAGATGCCACCTATTTTCGGCAGCATCTTATTGGATGATAACATTTTACAGCGCGCCTTCTCCTTGCGGCTCTCTGCTGTTAAAAAGGGAAGCAAATTCTTCTCCGGTAACCTTTTCCTGCTTTAGCAGCAAATCACGCGTCTTTAAAAGTACATCATGATATTCTGTAAGAAGCGCCGTGGCCTTTTGATGGGCTTCTTCAATGATTCGCCTGATTTCTCCGTCGATGGTCGCCGCTACATCCTCGCCGTAATTGCGGGTATGTCCGATATCCCGTCCTAAAAATACTTCCTCGTTCTCTTCTCCCAGCTGCACCAGTCCCAGCTTATCGCTCATACCGTATTTCATGACCATGCCGCGTGCCATCGAGGTGGCGCGCTGAATATCGTTGGAAGCACCTGTTGTTACATCGCCGATTTCAAGCTCTTCTGCGACCCGGCCACCCAAAAGTGCAACAATCTCAAGCTCCATCTGGCTCTTAGTCCAGTAAAGTGTATCCTCCTCTGGCAGCGGCATTGTATATCCGCCTGCCATACCGGTAGGAATAATAGAAATGCTATGCACAGGATCAAGCCCCGGCAGCACATGATGCAAAATGGCATGCCCTGCTTCATGAATCGCCGTGATATTCTTTTCTCTCGCCGAGATCACTCTGCTTTTCTTTTCCGTACCGACCCCTACTTTAATGAAGGCTTTCTGTACGTCCTCCATTGTAATAAAATGCCGGTTCCCTCTTGCCGCAAAAATGGCGGCCTCATTCAGCAGATTTTCCAGATCAGCCGGCGTAAATCCTGCCGTCGTCTGTGCTACTGTTTTCAGGTCCACATCCTCACCCAAAGGCTTTGTCTTGGAATGGACACGCAGTACCTCTTCACGCCCCTTTACATCGGGACGCCCCACCACCACCTGCCGGTCAAAACGCCCGGGGCGCAGCAGCGCCGGATCCAGAATATCCACTCGGTTGGTGGCCGCAATCACGATTACGCCGTAATTGACGCCGAAACCATCCATTTCCACCAGAAGCTGATTAAGCGTCTGCTCTCTTTCATCATGACCGCCGCCAAGTCCCGCACCTCTTTGCCGGCCAACGGCGTCGATTTCATCAATAAATACAATACTGGGTGCGCTTTTCTTGGCCTTTTCAAACAAATCCCGCACGCGGGATGCGCCCACGCCGACAAACATCTCTACAAAATCTGAACCAGAAATACTAAAGAAAGGTACACCTGCCTCTCCGGCTACCGCTTTGGCCAAATAGGTCTTGCCGGTTCCCGGCGGGCCCACCAGCAAAACTCCCTTGGGGATTCTGGCGCCAAGCTCAACAAAGCGCTGAGGACTGCGAAGAAAATCAACGACCTCCTTCATCTCCTCCTTTTCTTCTTCCAGACCTGCCACATTGGCAAATCGAATCGGATTATTGGCTTTATCGATCACCTGCGCACGGCTTTTGCCAAAATTCATCATTTTGCCGTTGCTGCCTCCGCCGCCCTGCATGCGGGCCCAGATAAACAGCATGATAATCCCCAGAATCACCGTCATCATCACCATGGGCAGCAAACTGCTCCATATGCTATCTGGTTCTATCGTCTCTACCGTTACGATGACCCCCTGATAGTTTTGGCTCATTTCTTCTCTAAAATGGTCGATATCGGATACATAGACCGTTTTAGCCGCAGCTCCGTCCTGATAAATCAAGACTGCATCGCCCATATTAGCCGTCCCCACCTTGATAGGGGTGATGGATATTTCCTTAATTTTTCCTTCCTGCAAATCCTGATGCAGCTGCGCATCAGAAACCCGCGCCATACTATTAAATCCAAAATCAAAGCCGTTAAATATCAGAACCAGCGCCAGCACAATCATGATTACGCTGTATATGCCCAGTCCTTTATAACCGTCCTTCAAACCGAAACCTCCTGCTTCTTATACTTCTACATACCCAATGTAAGGCAGATTACGATAATGCTGCTCATAGTCAAGACCGTACCCCACAACAAACTCATCCTCAATTTCAAAGCCCGTATACTCTACCTCTACTGGCACAACGCGCCGTGCCGGTTTGTCAAGCATCGTGCAGATTTTGACAGACGCTGCTTTGCGCTCCTTTAAAAGCTCACGCAGGAACCAAAGCGTTCTGCCCGTATCCACTATGTCCTCCACTACCAGCACATGCTTTCCTTCAATATCTTCATCCATATCTTTTTTGATGCTTACCGTGCCGGTGCTGATTAAATCATTGCCATAGCTCGACAGTATCATAAAATCCATGGTGACCGGTACGGTTATGTATTTGGCCAGCTGCGTCATAAACATGGCGCCGCCCTTGAGTATGCACACCAGCAAAATCTCCTTGCCCGCATACTCCTCCGAGATTGTTTTGCCCAGCTCCTGAATTCTCTTTTCTAGCGTATCCTGATCAATCATCACATGAATCCGATCCTGAAACATCTAAAAGCCTCCTCACATGCAGCACCTGCTGCGTATTTTCCGTAACCTTTGCTCCTTCGCTGATTCGATGCCCCCATACCCATAAAATATGGGCGCCAGCCGCTAAAAGCGGCAGTGCGTCTCGCTCCTGCCTTGGAATTTTTTCATCGATTAAGTACTCTTTTAGCTTTTTTCGTCCGCCGCCTATCATCAGATAGTCTCCGGACCTGCGATAGCGCCAGACCGGAAGCTCTTCAAGCGCATCGGCACTAAGCCACTTTTCCTCTGGCAAATCCGGAATCCCTGTACCATCCTTCTGTCCTTTTTTCCAATCTTCTCTTGCTTCTTTAATGGAGATTCGTTCCATTTCAAATACTGGCATAGATGGCACAATCTGCCTGCAGGGTACATTTTTATAAATATGAAGTATATCATAGCTTTTGTCCACCGTCAAGCCTTTTGGAAGTGATATCCTCTTGCCGCCCTTCTTATGAAGGAGCTGAACTAGCTGCTCCATATGCGTATGAGAAATATTTTGCCAAAGCCCGGCCTGTGCCAGCCACAGCTTTAAAATTCTTTTCTGCAGGTTTTCAGGATAGGATAACAGCCATGAGACCGAAAGGTTCCCTTGGGGCGCAGCAGGCAGCTGCGCCTGTATATAGCTCTCCTCCTCCTGCAGCACCTGCGCCGTTTGGGAGAGTATCCTCACAATCTCCGGATTGTATTCTTGCTGCAGCAACGGCAAAAGCTCATGCCGGATTTTGTTGCGCCGAAAGGCGGTATCCTGATTGGATTTATCCTCCATATACGCTAATGCATGATCTGTTATATACTGCTCGATCGCCGCTCTTTCTGTATATAGCAGCGGACGGATATACGGCATTCGTACAGGGCGCATGCCGCAAAGCCCCGTGAGCGCGCTGCCCCTGAGCAGGTGCAGCAGCACGGTCTCCGCCTGATCCTGCTGGTGATGCGCCAGAGCGATGCGATCGGCATCTAGCTTTTCAAACGCCTCGTACCGCAGGCTGCGCGCCGCTTCCTCAACTGACTCTCCGCTCGCTTGGATGCGCGCCGGCACATCGACATGATATACTGTCAGCGGAATCTCCCATTCCCGGCAAAGCCTGCGGCAGAAGGCTTCCTCCTGATCTGCTTCTTCTCTGAGGCCATGGTGCACGTGTACGGCCGAAAGCTCATACGCCAAACAAGGCTGAAGGCCTTTTAAAATATGCAGCAGGCATACGGAATCCCTTCCGCCGGAAAGCGCAGCCACCAGCCGCTGCCCGCTTGCTACCATTTGATGCTGCTGCAGCACCTGCTTGACTTCGTCTCTCAGCACTGTGCTCCCTCCTCCTAGCAAACATGCCCGTTTTCCTTTTATTTTATCATAGCAGCGCCTGCTTTCAAAGCATTTTTTACAAATTTAACTTTTCTACCCGTACTGCCAAAACAGTCTGGTCATCCCGCACCTGCGGCATATAAGGAGACAGCTGCTGCTGCAGATTCTCCGCCAGCCGCTGCGGATCCTCTTCCTCTGTTTTCATCAGATACCGCCGGATCCATTTCTCTCCTTGCTTAGGCTCCGGCAGCTGATCCAGCACACCGTCCGATATCATCACAATCAGATCGCCATCCTGCATCTGATGCGCAAAGGTCTCCGGCTCCGGCTGCTCCAAAATGCCAACCGGAAGCGACTGACTCCGGTACACATGCACAGCAGCCCTGCTGCGCAGGAAGGTGACGCAGCTGCCTGCCTTGACCAGCTTAAGCTGTCCGCTGTGCAAATTCAGGAGCGCCAGATCAATCGTGGTAAAGACCTCGTCCTTGCTCGACAGCACAAGTGTCGTATTCAGCAGTTCGACGGCTCGTTCCTCTTCTACGCCTGTCAGCAGCAGCTGCTCCAATAAAGCAAGCGCTTTATGGCTCTCCTCCTGCGCTCTCTTGCCGCTGCCCATTCCGTCTCCCAGGGCAACTACAAAGCGGTACTCATCCAGTCGCTGGGCCGTATAGCTGTCTCCGCTGCTGTGGCTCTCTCTCGCCCAGGAGCTGACGCCCATTTTCAAGCGGTAAAGATTCGGATCGCTAAACCGGTATCGATGATAGCCTCCTGTAAGACTGCGCTTTTCGCGCAGCACAACCGGACACCCAAATATCTCTCTCAGTACTTGCTGACAACCGCTTATTTCATGCTCATTAAGCGCTCTTGCTGTTTCGATGTCAACCTGTACGCGGCTTTCTTTTTCGCTCGTTAGCGCCCAAACATCTCCTACGGGAATTCCCTGACGCTTTAAATAGCGAAAAATTCTTTGCTTGACTGCCTCTTCTGCCTCCAGCTCTCCGGCAAAATGCTCCCGCATTGTGCCTAAATAGGCTGCCATTGCTTCATACTGTCCCTGCAGCAGCTGTGCGCTCTGTGCCATCCGATTCTCCCAGCTTTGGTTAAGCCGGTACAGCTCGTAATGCCGGTTCACTGTCCGCACAAAATCACTGGCTCTGCAGCAGCTTTCCAAAAACTCCTTGGATAGATCTTTTCTCTCCACCCTTCCTTTTTGCCGCGAAGCCTCCATCACGCGTACCACTGCCTCATGCGTTCTGGCGTACTGCTTGCCCCAGCAAATCTTTTGATTTTGGCATTCCTGACACAGACTGCCTGCCAGATCCTCTTTTAAATAAACTAAATCCTGACTGGTAATTCGCAGCTGGCGGTGCGGCACACAGATCAGATCCGCCATTTTCTGAAATGCCTGTGCTCCTTGACCCAGTTTATTTTCAAAATACCGCTGCCACTGCTTCTCCAGCCCCTTTTCCGGCCTTCTTCTTTTTTGCGCCTTTTCCATTGTTTTGTTCGGCGTGATCCCAAAAGCAAGCAAAGCCGTGCCCACGGTCAGGATTCCGGGAACCACATTCATCCCTCCCATAAACAGAAGGACCCACAAACTTCCGCCCGAAAAACAGGCCGCAACGGTAGCGCGCTTGCCCATGTCGCGAAAAACACCGGCAATCACAATCAGAAGCATTGCCAGAATCACCAGTCCCTCACCGGCTGTCAGCGTAAGGCGCATAAAAAATCCCGCCGGAAGCGTTAGCAGCATTCCCTTTGCAATCCCCAGCTCATAGCTGCTGATCAGTGCTAGCCAAAGCAGCACAATCTCTGCCGGAATCAGACTGCTCACCTGTACCCAGTGGAATGCTGCCAGCATAGTCCCTGCCGCTAATGAAATGCCCGCCAGCATCCATTCATCATATGCCCCTTTTGTCTGCAATACAGTATGATACAAACAGGCAGCCCCCATCAGAAACGCTGCCTCCAAAAATATACTGATCAGCTGGTAGCCGGCCATTTTGCCTAAAAGACTCAAAATGACTACAGCGGCAACAAGCCCCATCTCATATGTCAGGCAGCGTTTCCAAAAGGGCAGCAAAGGCTTTTTCCAATCCAGATAAACCTCTTCTACCGTAAAAAGCAATAAAATCAGACCATATTTCCAGCGAAGCGCTTCTGTCTCCAAAAGGATCACGCCCACAAGCCCCATCAGCATCGCCGGAAGCCGCCATCGCTTTTGCTGGATCATGGCCAGATAATAGGCCGGTCCTAAAATGTAAAAATCAAAGCCAATTTTTAAGCTCATCAAAAAAGGCAGCGGCAGCCCCCAGAATATTCCCTGTATCAACGGCCAGATCTGTGCTTTTTTTTGGTTATCCAATTCCCATCCGTTCATAAGCTTCTCCCTGTTTCGTCATACTTCTATTGATTGATACGCTTTATTATACGGACAGGCCTCTAAGGAATTTGTTGATTTCTGACGTTCAAACGCCAAAATTTTTCGCCGAATTCCAACAAAAAACAGGGCTTTGCGTCTAGACTCTGGGCGGTTGCCATAGCCGCGTTACCTGCTGCTGAAATCTGCCTTTTAACGTGCTTTAGCCTCATTTGGCACGTTAAATCGGTTGAATCTCCTCTTTAAAACTTCCCTGCCAGCCTCAAGGGACGGACCTCCGGCCAAACAGAGCAAAAAACCATGATACCAAAAAATCGCTCAGACCTCATAGTCTGGGCGATTTTTCTGTTACATCATTTTTCACTTATTTTTGAATATTAATTAAGAACTCTCCTGGATAGATCAGCTTACAGCGATCGCGCGCCATCTGCTCTTTATATTCATCGGACTGATAATACTCTAAATCTACTTTAATCTGCAGCTGCTTTTCTTTTTCCTCTTCGATTTGATCCTGCAGCTGTCCCACCGTCTGATCCAGCTGTTTTCCCTGCGCCTTCAGATCAAAAATCTGCCACAGACAAGCTCCCATGAATGCTACGACAAAAATAAAAACGGAAAACTTTTTCAGCCAGCGCAGCGCCGGATGTTCTGCCTTCGTCACTTCTGAATAATATACGGTTTTTTCTTCTGTCTGTTTTGCCATGCGCGCGCCTCCCTTCTTTAGCTTCATCTTACTCTATCTGCTGGTTTTCGTCAACAGTTTTTTCTTTTTTCAGCTGTTTTCGCAGCCTGCTTTTCTCTCTGTATTTCTGCCATTTATGAACCGGAAACAGCAGCAGCTTCCATATTCCGCACCAAATCCTCAAAAAGATGGGACTGAGCAACAAAAAATAGAGTATACAGCCGCATACGATTCCTAAAAAGCCATATCCTCGCAGCGCCCCCTGATTTTTCAGAAAAAACAGCGCATAGCAGGCAGCAAAGGCGGCAATCCAAAAGATCCCGTCCTCTGCCAGCACCGCTCCCACACAGTGCCGGATGCTCCGCCGCACCGCTCGGAGTCCGTCATAAATCAGGCTCCCTCCTGCTCCTAAAATGACAAAATATATAAAAAGCCATGCCTGCTGATATCTCATCCATCAGCTCCTAAACAGGCGGCTCATCAAACCGGACTTATTTTTACTGTTTACCACTTCATCATAAACAATTTCACTGACCTCTCCTGCCAGCCCTACCTGTCCTTGGTCTAAATTTAGACTGCTCATATGAAGATCCGTCCCCCGAATGCTCAGCATCCCCTCGCTGGTCTCCATGATTACCTCAGTTTCATCAAACACAAGCAGGTCCAAAACACCTGTTACCTCTACCTTTTTTCGGCTATCCATCAACAGCCGGTGATTCAATTTGGCCGCGTCCATATGTCCTCCTCGCTTCCTGATTGCTATAGGACATCTTATGAATCATCCTGACATTATATACCATCTCTGCCTGTTATAATGCCGTATACATAGCTCCGGCCTCTTCTTTGCGCACATGCTCGGACAGGCTGGTCACCTTAACGCGCACCGTGCTGCTGCCAAAGCGGATCTCAATCACATCCCCCAAATGCACCTCTGTGCCTGCTTTGGCTATCTTCTCATTGATCGATACGCGCCCTGCATCGCAGGCCTCATTAGCCACAGTGCGCCGTTTGATTAGGCGGGAAACCTTTAAATATTTATCTAATCTCATGCCTTCTCCTTTCTAAAATACAGCTGAAAAAATCCCGGTAACCATTACCGGGATTTGAATCCATCTTCACTTTTATTATTCGTTGATTGCGTCCTTCAAAGCCTTGCCGGGTTTGAATTTAGGCGTCTTGGAAGCCTGAATGGTAATGGTCTGTTTGGTCTGAGGATTGATACCAGTTCTTTCAGGTCTTGCAACCACTTCAAAGGTACCGAAGCCTACCAGCTGAATTTTCTCACCTTTCTGCAAAGAAGTGGTGATTACCTCTTCAAATGCCGCCAATGCCTTCTCCGCATCTTTTTTGGTCATTTCTGCGTTCTCTGCCATAGCAGCTACTAACTGAGCCTTGTTCATTATAAATCTCCTCCTGTGGAATAAAATAATCCGGTCATCCGCAGATGACTGTCATTTATGTTCTGCACATTACTGCAGGCTGCTGCAGGGACGTATTCTTCCCTTCGCACTCAATACTCTATTATATATATACGCCTTCCCGCCATTTGTCAAGCCTATTTCGCCAAGAAGATGTAAATTTTGTCCTCCAAGCTCATAATTTCACTCAAAAGCCGGGCATAGCGGGCATCATTTCCATATTTCCGGCGCTGCCGGCGGTACAAGACCAGCGTACTCAGCCGCTCCCACGCCATGGCAGAGGCCTCCATCAGCTCCTTCAGCTCAGGCCTCTCATGGGCAAGCCAATGCGCCATCACCTTCCGCCTCGTCGCAAGATCCGTCAGCTTCCAGTTCAGAATATCGCCCTGCTCGATAAAATCATATTCCGTATCCGGCCCCGACAGATCCAGCTCCGGCCCCGACAGACATGCCATCAGAAGCTGAATCGCCCTGCGCCCCCTATACAGCCTTTCTGCTTCCTTTTCGTATTTAAACACTCTTTCTTCCCTATATCCGGCGGCATAGGCCGCAAGCAGCTCATGGCCATAGCTCTTCAGACGGCTCCGGTTTTCTTCATGCCACTCTACATAGGCCAGCTGAAACATCTGCTGCAAAATGGCGTCCACGGTGCTTTGCTCGATCCATCCAAGCTCAGGATTTCGCGGATACGGCACATAACCGGTGCTATGAATCGATGAGGTATCAAAATAGATATAACGCCCCGCTTCTTCTCCCAAAATGACAAAAACATGATTCGGCTGCTGATAATGCTGCGTATCGAGCGCCGGATGATAGCGCGCTGAAAAAGGCAGCAGCGGGTGAATGGTTCCGATATAGGCTTCCCTGCCTTCTGCCAGCAGCGCATGCAGCTTTTTCAGCTTTTCTTCAAAGCTTCCCTCTACAAAACAGTATTCATACAGATGATGCGAGCTCCAGTCCTCCAGCTCAATCGAAAAATCCCCGCTTTCTTTTTGCAGCCATACCCCCGGCTGCAAATCATGGAGACAGGCGGCTATCTGCTCTTCGCGACTAAGCCTCTGCCTCGATACGGCAAGCCAAGACTTATCCCGGCACATCATCATATTCTGATACAAAAAATCGGGCTTTCCCTGATAGGTTCTAAATTCGTGCTTCCAAGTCGCTTCTTTCATTTGATTTCTCACTTGATTTCTTTCCAGTTTCTTTGACTGCGCAGCCACTGCCGCAGCCATTCATTTTTTGTTGTATCCTGCCAGCGGTAGCTCTGAATCCATTCCGGCAGCTGGCTGATGAGCTTCTTTTCTGCCTCTCTGCCCAGCGCCCGGCAGGAAAGGCAAAACAGATCCAAACTTTTCTTATTTCTGTCTAGGCCAATGCAGCCGACTAACCCCAGATCCCGATAGACATCCGACATAAAGACAGCCTGCAGCTCGTAGCCCTGCCGGTTTTGCCGCAGCTCTTCTGCCGTATAGCGTACCCCGTTGGTACAGCGGTTGGCTCTGCGGCTCAGATCGCTGATTCGTGCCAGATCCGATTCCTTTGCTGGCTGAATCCGAATTCTGGTATCCAGCTGGTTTAAAAATTCCTCGTAGCTGACTGCATTTTTCCGCAGCTCTTCCCGCTTTACATTATCCTGATAGGTCTGCAGTCGCAGCTGGTTCTGTGCATTTTGATCCTCTGGCATGATCCATATCTGTTCTGCCAGCTTCTTAAAAATTGTCTCTTTCTGAAACCATACGCTGCCCATTTGTGGATAATGGCTCTTCACCTGTGCGAGCTCCCACTCCTGATCATCAATTAGCACCATATCCTGGGGGTCCAGCTGCAAAATATCAGCTAGATCCGCAATTTGTTCTGATTTAGGCTTCCAGCTGATGGACCATGCGGCAATATCCTCTTCTTTGAGCACCATAGCCGTATGACTACGAAAGACCTGTTTTACATCCTCAGGTTCATTTTTACTGCATACAGCCAGTATGATCCCGTGCTCCTGCAAGCGCTTGAGCAGGCTTTGAAATTGATGATAGGCCTGCCCTGTACCGGTTTCTGCAATTTGAATACCGGCTATGCCATCCTCGCTGACGACTCCGCCCCAAAGTACGCCGTCACAGTCCAGCACAATGCATTTCTTTCTGCGTCCATGCCTCGTCTCATACAGCCGCACGGCCTGAATGGCTACTTGCTTTTGCAGCTCTGCGCTATAATAGTCTCCCCAGCGCCTCTCTCCTTTTGCCATAGACCGTTCTAGTCCAATCTCGGCTATGATCCATTCTAAATTCAGTACACCATCGCGTGCGAAGGGCGGCTCTGCGGTCTGACTTGGCGGCCATGCCGCGCCGTAAAATGAAAATAGGGGGCTGGAGAGGCGCTCCTGACTTACTCTTATGTCGGCCTCGTCCTGCACAAGCTGCACTGCCTGTGGCCCCGGCCATATGATGCGTATTGTATCCGGCTTTTTGGGCTGCTGGCGCTCTTCCCAAGGGGTTCTGCTGATGTGCGCTTTTTTCCCCAGCTTTGCCCATGCCTCCTGCAGATATAGCTCAAACCATGGCTGCAGCGGCATGTCGGATATGATCTCTGCCTGAATGCATTCTGCCGCTGTTTGCTGTAAGCGCTCTATTTGCTGTTTCAGCTCTATGTATGTCATGTTCCACCAAATATTTTTCGATTTTGTTTTAGCTTCTCTTTGTCGGCTGGGGTCAGGAGCTGGCGTACGATTTGAGGAAGGCCGGGATTGTCGAGACGCTCCTCAAAAGGAAGGGGCCAGCGCTTTTTTTCTGCCTTGGCAAGTCCAAATTGTTCGAGCAGCTCTTCTCCTGCCGGTGTTTTCAGGCTGCTGACCTGCTGCGCCAGAGCGGGCATTTCACAGGCTTTGGCCGTGTAATATAAAATGTAATAAAAATACGGCTTTAGCTGATAGGCATCCATCCAGCTGGTTAATGCAGTCCAGTCAAGCTCATCCCGGCGCCGCTGCCAGAAGGCCGCAATATCCTGAAAGGCTCTGCGCGTGATTGGGTTGTACTGTGCCAGATGATACAGGCTATTCATATCTTTATAATGATGCAGACAGAGCTGCAGAAAGGCATCGGAAATAGATAGTGCCGGGACTTCCAGATCATAGATTGGCAGGATCTCACGCCGTTTTAGAAAATCGGCTACTAGAGGCCGCGGTCCGTCCCATTCTCCCCAAAGCAGCTCATAGTTGATGTCTAATAGCAGGGTGCCAAATGAAAGCTTTTTCTGATAGGGCGCTGTCTGATGAGAAAAGGCCTTTGCAATGACCTGCTCCTGCCTGGTTAGCGATCCTGTTGTAAATCCGTCCTCCAGGAGAATTGATTCGAGTTTTTTGAGGTTCTGCTTTTCTATCAAAAGATCAATATCGTTGCTTTGCCTCTTTCTTGGTTCTCCAAAGGCCTGACACGAAAGGGCCTCTCCCTTGATGATGGCATATGGAAAATCGGCTTTTTCTTTTAGTAAAGAAAGAAGGTATTGATACTGCACCTTTACCGCTGCTTTTCGCAGCAATTCTTCTGCGTTCATCTAAGCGCCCTTTCCATCTTTTCAATTGTATTCATCGCATCCAGTAAAAGGTATTCATCATCGACTTCTTTTCCGCTTTCCTCTTCAAGCGCTACGACAATTTTTATAAACGCGATAGAATCCATGCCTAGCTCGCGTAGATCCGCCTGTCTTCCGGCTTTGCCGGCTTCTTCACTGATCAGTTCTGTTAGTACCCTACGAATCGTTTCTTCCATTGTCTCCTCCTAGTTGCTCATTTGTTTTAATCCCTGCGGGATTCTTGTTTCCCTGTGCGATATCGGAGTTTGATGCTTGACATCAAACTTGGAAAGCGGCTCACGGACTTGAATCCTCAAAATTGCCTTGCCGCCTTTATTATACCATGACGACACCAGAGTTTGACGCTTTGCGTCAAACTCATAAGGCGGCTCAGGGGCTTGATTAGCCTAAATTGCCTTGCCGCCTTTATTATACCATGGGGATAGTCTTTTTTCTAGCTAAATCCATATATTGTAAATTTTTGAAACATATTAAAAAACCAGCCGTCATCATGACAGCTGGTCTACCGTTTCCATTTTAGAAATCGATATTTCATATGCGGTCCTCTGCTCTACTTCCCCTTCCTGACCAATCCGTTTTTGATATTGTCGGCTTTGAATGCGCCCCCAGATTCTGATGCGGCTCCCCACCGGGAAATTGGCGGCAAAGCGCGCATTCCGCCCCCAGGCAATCGCAGGAATATAATCCGATTTATTATAAGGCCGATTCACTGCCAGCAGCAGATCGGTAATTTCCCGTCCTAAAGGAGTCTTTCGGTAAATAGGGGCTTTGCAGACATACCCATCTAAAAAAATCTGATTGGGTGTATCCCATCCTTTTAGCTCCTCCTCTTCTACATCCAGAACCTCTAGATCCCGAACAAATACCGAAAGCAATAGCTTACTTTTATTCTCCGTATGCTGATTATACGAGCGGAACTGTCCCTCTACGCGAATCATATGTCCACTGTATATCTGTTCCGGATTCAATAGCCGATTAGAAATCATCACGGGAATTTCATCATATGAATCAGATAAACGTGTGACTCTTATTTTAGCCGTATAAAAATCCTCTCCATATACCGTATGGCTATAGACAAGCTCATCGTCCAGCCTCCCTACGATTTCTACCATATTATTTTTAATCACCTGCTCCGTCATCTCCAGATCTCCCTCCGTATTGTATGTGTGTTTTACCCAAGCGGCTTTTCTCTTTGATCCGCATTCTTCCTATATATACGTACGGCTTTGGAAAATATGACTAAATGACTTGACAAACTTCTATACGATACCGTATAATGTCACTATATTAAAATCGTTTTAAAAACCATTTTAAAATTTATGAATCAGGAGGCTTTATTATGAAACTTGGTATTAGCAGTTATTCCCTGAATGCCCATCAAAAAGATGGCACAATGAACATTCTGGACATCGTGGATTGGGCTAAAGAGCACGGCTGTGAGCATCTGGAGCTGGTTCCCTTTGATACGCCTTTCTTGTTAGAAGATGGTTCTATCAACACACCGCTTGTACAGTCGATCAAAGACCGGGCCGATTCTGTTGGACTGGAGCTGTCCTCCTTCTCTCTGAATGCTTGCGTATTGAAAGATACTGAGCAAGAGGTACGGGATGAAATCGAACGGATCAAAAAGTACATGCAGATCTGCACAATGCTGGGCATCAAAAAAATGCGCCATGACACCTGCACTGGCCAGCATCCACAGCAGATCAACACGCCGCAGCAATTTGAAAAGGATTTCCCCCGTTTGGTTGCTGCCATTCAGGAGCTTGCCGATTATGCAGCATCTATCGGACTCAATACCACGCTTGAAAATCATGGCCGCTATGTCAACGGCGCCGACCGGATCATTCGCCTGATCGAGGCTGCCAATCGTCCTAACCTCGGCATGACCATGGATGTCGGTAACTTCCGTTGCGTGGATGAAATCAACGATGTGTCTGTTGCTAAATGTGTTTCCTATGCTGACTGCATTCATTTAAAGGATTTCTATATCCGTCCTGCAGATCGTATGGTCACAGAGGGCGAAGCCAGCTGCTTCGGCGGTCGCTGGTTCCCCACCTGCAGCGGCAAAACTCTGCTGCGCGGCTCCATTCTCGGACAGGGTGATCTTGACATTTGGAACATCTTAAGCATCGTCAAGCACGCCGGCTACGACCAGCATATTTCCATCGAATTTGAGGGTATGGAGGAATGCTGCGCTGCTACCGATATGTGCCTGAAGACTGCCCGTTATATCTGGAATCATGTATAATTAAACTTCCTTCAGACAATCAAATAGGGGCTGTAAAAAAGTCTCTGATAAAGAAACGCCAGTTCCGGCAAATGCCAGTTCTGGCGTTTCTTTGTGTCTCATCAACAATTCAGTGACATAATCATTTGCATGCTCTTCCCGTTTTTCAAGCTCTCGCACGGAACAGGCATCATTTTCCATAAATGCAAAGAGTATCACTTTAAGGCGCTTTTGTTCATCACACCTTGAGTGACCTATTTTGCAGCCTTTTTCGACAAAATATCTTGATAGGCCAATGTGATCCATACCCTCACAAAAGTATATACCGGATCAGAAATATAAATTCAGGTGACTTTTTACAACTCCGTTTTGATGCGTGATGGGGTGTTCAGCTGTGTATAGCAAAAATTTAAAATTAGCTGAAAAAATTCAGCTGGCTCTGGCGGAGAAGGCGGATGATGGCGGAAAATTCCCCGTCATGAACAGCCTCTGAAGAGCAATATGGTGGAAGAAATTCCACCAAGCATGGCGCAAAAAATCAAAATCGCGTAAAACCTTCAGCTATATTTTTGATTTCAGCCATCATTGGTGCAAACGACCGCCAGCGGCACCAGCGATGCAAAAGGCCACCAATCGCATCATTAGCGCAAGGGAAGAATAAAATCCTCCTTTTTATTCTTCCCAGTCAAGCCCGGCCAGAGCCTGCCCCAGCGAGGAGGTCACTTCTTCCTCCGCCTGCTCATAGCCGCCTTCCGCCAGTGAGATTTCCTCTCCCTGCTCTACGTCCCGCATGCTCAGCGAGATGCGCCGGTTTTCTGGATCCGTGCTGCGCACCAACACATTGACCAGATCGCCTTCCTTCAGCACCTCACGCACCGTTTGAATCCGCTTTTCGCTGATCTGTGAAATAGGCAAAAATCCCTCCAGCTCAGGCGTAAGCTGTACAAAAGCGCCGCTGGCAATCATATGCGTAACGGGCTTTTGCATCAGGACATCCCCCACCTCAAATGGCAGCTGCATCCAAGGATTTTCTCCCACTGCCTTTAGACTGAGGCTAATGCGCCCGCGTTCTGCATCGACTTCCTGCACAACGACCGTAACATCATCACCGATCTGCAGCATTTCAGAAGGATGCTTCACTCTCGTCCATGCCATATCGCTCACATGCAAAAGACCAATCACGCCGCGCTCTAGCTCAATAAAGGCCCCATACTTTTCCAGCTTTACCACCTTGCCCTGACGCCTGTCCCCGGATTGTAAGGTGTGCAAGGCATGTGCCTTCGCCGCCTTTTCCGCCTGGCGGAGCAGCTCCCTATGCGATACCGTAAAGTCGCGCTTTTCCCGGTTGATCTCCAGAATCAGTGCCTCCAGCTCCTGCCCTGCATATTCTGCCAGATCCTCCATATAATGATCAGAGACCTGCGATGCCGGCATAAAGCCCTGCACGCTCTGGTACTGGATGCGCAGACCGCCTTTGACTGCGGCTTTGACCTTTACGGTAATGCTCTCGCCGTTTTCACGTTTCTGCTCGAGCTCATCCCAAACGACAATTTTATCGGCTTCCTTTTTGGAAAGCAGGATCTGACTGCTGCGCGAGTCCACACGCAGCACCATCAGCATCAGCTTAGTGCCCTCCGGATACTCAGCCATCGTCTGTCCATCATATAAGAGCTGATCTTGCGTCAGAATTCCGTCCATATAGCTGCCAATATCGACAACTGCGCTGTCGCCGCTGACCTGCAGGATGGTTCCTTCAACAAGATCGCCGTTATGCACCTGCCGGAACGAAGCCTCCAGCATGGCTTCAAAATTCTCCATGGATTCCATATCCGTCCCTCCTTATTTCTGTCCTATTGGTACTATACTAGCGCCGATTGGTTTTGACAAGCCTTTTTTATTCATTCCAATCCAAAATATTTTTATTCTGCGCGCGCTCTCCCTTTTGCCGGCGCTTATGGTTAGCCTTTTGAATCTTTCTAAAATTCTTATTGGCTACCCGCTGCTCCATTCGCTTCGTCCTTGCGCTCTCTTTTTTCAGATCCTGATATGCCTGCCAGCGCGCGGCCGAGAGCCATCCCTCTTCAATCGCCTGCCGCACGGCGCAGCCCGGTTCCTGCTGGTGTGTGCAGCTGCGGTAGCGGCACTGCTGCTCCAGCTCCTCCAGACTGCTAAAAAGCTCCTCCACGCTGGCCTCGCTGTCCCACAGCGTAACCGTCCGCATTCCCGGCGTATCCATGAGCGCCGCGCCATTTTCTGCCATCAGCAGCTGACGATGCGTGGTTGTATGCCGGCCTCTGTCGTCCTTTTCCCTGATCTCAGAGGTCTTCATCCGCGCCTCTCCCAGCAGTGCATTCACCAGACTCGACTTGCCCACACCCGATGAGCCCAGCAGCGCGATGCTACTTCCCTCCGTCATATAACAGCGAAGCTGCTCAAGGCCCGCTCCCGTATGACTGCTGACCACATGGACATGGATTCCCGCGCAGATCTCCGTCACCTGCTCTCGCAGCCTCTCTGCCTCCTCTGTCAGATCGCTCTTGGTCAGCACAATCACCGGCCTGGCTCCACTAGCCTGCGCCTGCGCGATGTAGCGCTCAAGGCGGCGCAGATTCATCTCCTGATTGCAAGAGGTCAAAATCCATATATAATCCATATTGGCAGCCACAGCCTGTTTACCGCTGCGCTCCGTCGCTCCGTTATACCGATAAAATACGCTTTTTCTCGGCAAAACTTTTAAAATCTGGCACATTCCTCCTTCTTCATGAATCTCTACCCAGTCTCCCACCGTAGGAAAATCCTGATCCGCATCGCGGAAAAACGCTGCCGTTTTCAGCCTTCCGCTCCTCGCTCCCTGCTCGGTCATCAGCTCCAGCCGCTGCTTATGCTGTCCAACCACTCTGGCAATCCTTGTTTCTTTTAATTCCAATGCTATACTCCTTATGTTTTGATTTCAGAGCATAAAAAAACACGCCTCCGCGTGTGAATTGGCCCTGTAAAAAAGTAAAAGATTTCCGTCAAATCACACACCTGCTATCTCGTTTCATCTTTCATCTCTCCCTTCTTTACAAGTTTGATTTTTCTTTTTTAGTATAGGTTTTTTCCTTTAGTTTAACAAGACATGATTTGATTATAATCAATCTTGCTTATTTGGCTTCTGCCTGTATGAAGCCCTTTCATTTTAGCCATATTATTAGCAGTCATACCATAGCATACAATTCAAATGGAGGAAAGGATATGTCAATCAGCAAAGCAAAACCAATTTCATATGAAACGCAGGAGCTTTTAAATCATGTGTATCAGGGGTGTCAGATGGGTATAGACAGCGTACACCGCCTGATTGAAAAAAGCAGCTGTGAAAAGACCAAGAATCTTCTTTTAGACCTAGCGCATGAGCACCGGCGCATTATGGCTATCGCCGCCGAGCAGATGCGTCCCTATTTAACAGCGCCCCGCGATATCGGCCCCATGGCCAAAATGCGTACCCGCTTTGTCGCGATGCAGGTTTCACCGCGTAACCCAGAAAAGCGAATCTCCAAAACCCTTATTTTAGGTGCTCGCATGGCTCTTAAGTCTCTTATGAATGATCTAAGGCGCTATCCTCTGGCTACCAGCAAATCCCAGCATCTGGTCGGCGAGCTGATCGCTCTGGAAAAGCGGACCCTGCGCGAAGGCCTTCGCCTTTCTAAAAACGCTGCCTAAAGGCTAGGCGCCTTTCTCTCATTCCTGAGAGAAACGGCGCCCTGTTACTTTTTGCAACGAGCTTATGATTAAAATAGCGACTGCAATTTTGATGAGGTCCGGAATGATAAACGGAAATACGCACCAGCCCAAGATCGTCAGCAGGCCCGTAGCTCCCATCGTTTTAGCATACACAACGGCAAACCAAAGTGTCCCAAAGGCATAGCATACCAAAATTCCCAGCACCATAGAAAGGATCAGCACCGGCAGCTTGTTTCCAAAGCAGCGCTGCATCAGCCACATCACCAATGTTGTCCCCAAAAATCCAATAATATAGCCGCCTGTTGTCCCTGCCAAAATACTCAGTCCTCCGGTAAATCCAGAAAAGACCGGTACGCCTACGGCACCAAGAAGTATGTAGACCAGCACTGCGATCGTAGCACGTTTGCCGCCCAAAATACCGCCGGCTAAAACAACGCCCATGGTCTGCAGTGTAAATGGAATTTCCGTAGGAATCGATATCCATGAACATACGGCAATCAGCACCGCAAAAACAGCAATATATACCATTTCATGCGTTCGTCCTAGTGTCTTCGTCATCTTTTTACTTTCTCCTGTTGTAATGTAAATCATGATTCCGAAGCCTATTATAAAACAACAAAAGGAGATTGTCAACCTAATATTTATAATAGGGTGACAATCTCCTTGATGCTCTATCTTTTATTGAAGCTGCATGCGCGCCATCTCTTTCGCTGCCTGAATGGCCTCTTCTGCTTTGCCAGCATCCTTGCCGCCGGCCTGTGCCATGTTAGGCCGGCCACCGCCGCCGCCGCCTGCGGTTTTGGCTGCCTCTTTCACAATGTTGCCTGCGTGGGCACCCGCCTTAACCGCGGCCTCTGTGGCCATGACAACAAACTGAAGCTTATCCTTTCCACTTCCCAGAATGATCACGCATTCTCCCAGCTTATCCTTCAGGCTATCGCCCAGCTGACGCAGCGCATTCGCATCCAGCTCCGGCTGATATGCCGCCAGCAGCGCAATATCACCGATCTTCTCTGCCTTCTGCAGGAGCTCCTCTGCCGTGCCCGTCGCCATCTTACTTTGCAGGGCCGCCAGCTGGCGCTGCAGCTCCTTGACCTGCTCTGTCAAACCAGCCGCCGCCTCTACCAGCCGCTCCTTACTGGTCTTCAGCGCCGAAGCTGCCTGCTGCAGCTCCTCCTCCTGCTTCTCATAATAGGCTAAAGCACCCTCGCCCGTAAGCGCCTCAATTCGTCTCACGCCGGCCGCTACGCCATTCTCGGAAATGATTTTAAAGCTGCCTGCCTGCGCCGTATTCTTAAGATGCGTACCGCCGCACAGCTCCTTGCTATAGTCTCCCATCGAGACCACGCGCACCGAGCTGCCGTATTTTTCTCCGAACAGAGCCATCGCTCCGCTCTTTCGCGCTTCTTCCATCGTCATCACATCTGTCTTCACCGCAAGGCCCGCCAGAATCTGACGATTGACCTCACGCTCAACTCTGCCCAGCTCCTGCGGCGTCATTGCCTGAAAATGCGTAAAGTCAAAGCGCAGCCGATCAGCCGTCACATAAGAGCCTGCCTGCTCTACATGCGATCCCAGCACATTGCGCAGCGCCTTCTGCAGCAGATGCGTCGCGCTATGATTTCTGGCTGTGGCCATTCTGTTTTGCTCGTCCACCACCAGCTTAGCCTTCTGTCCGACGGTAATCATGCCCTCTAAAACCGTGCCCACATGACCGATTTTATCTCCGATGGCCTTAATGGTGCTGTCCACCTCTACCAAACCGGTATCGGTCTGAAGGGTGCCCTGATCGCCCTCTTGTCCGCCCATCGTAGCATAGAACGGCGTTTTATCTGTAAAGATCGTCACCTGTGTTCCCGGCATCGCCGTGTACAGAATCTCCCCTTCCCCAGTCATCGCCAGAATCTCCGCCTCCACCATCCACAGACGGTCATATCCGTCAAACTCTGTCACCATCGCCGGATCCAGCTCATGATAGATCGTCTCCTGTGCGCCCATATAGTTGGTCTCGCCGCGCGCATTTCTGGCACGCTCCCGCTGCGCCTGCATCTCTTTGCTAAAACCCTCTTCATCCAGCGTCAGGCCCTGCTCCTGCAGAATCTCCTGCGTCAGATCCACCGGGAAGCCATACGTATCATACAGCTTAAACACCCGCTCCGCACTCAGCATCTTCTCGCCGGCCGCCGTGAGCTCCTCCATATAGCCCTTCAGAATTGCCAAACCGCTGTCCAGCGTCTGGTAGAACTTCTCCTCCTCACTGGAAAGCACCTTATTAATGTACTCCTGCTTATCGCTCAGCTCCGGATAGGCATCCTTAGAATTTTCAATCACCACATCCGCAACCTCGGTCAAAAACGGTCTTTTAATCCCCAGCAGACGGCCGTGACGCGCTGCACGGCGCAGCAAACGGCGCAGCACATAGCCTCTGCCATCATTAGACGGCAGCACGCCATCCGAAGTCATGAAGGTCACCGAACGCACATGATCGGTAATCACGCGAATCGATACATCCGTCTCATGCTCTTTTCCGTATGCAACGCCCGCAATGCGGCAAACGCTGTCGCGGATCGCCTTCATCGTATCAATATCAAACATCGATTCTACATCCTGTACGGCCACAGCCAATCGCTCCAGACCCATACCGGTGTCGATATTCTTATTTTTCAGCTCCGTATATCCGCCTTCGCCGTCGCCTTCAAACTGAGTAAATACGTCGTTCCAGACCTCCATGTAGCGGTCGCAGTCACAGCCCACCGTACAGCCCGGCTTGCCGCAGCCATACTTTTCACCGCGGTCATAATACACCTCCGAGCAGGGGCCGCAGGGGCCTGCTCCATGCTCCCAGAAATTGTCTTCTTTGCCGAAGCGGAAAATGCGCTCGGCCGGAATGCCGATCTCCTCATTCCAGATCTGAAAGGCTTCATCATCATCCAGATATACCGAAGGGTATAATCGGTCCTTATCCAGTCCCACCACCTCGGTTAAAAATTCCCAGGTCCAATGAATGGCTTCTCTTTTAAAATAATCGCCAAAGGAAAAGTTGCCCAGCATTTCAAAAAAGGTGCCGTGCCGCGCCGTCTTGCCTACATTTTCGATATCGCTTGTCCGAATACATTTCTGACAGGTCGTCACACGTCTTTTCGGCGGAATCTCCTGCCCGGTAAAATACGGCTTCAGCGGTGCCATGCCTGCGTTGATCAAAAGCAGGCTCTTGTCATTTTGCGGCACCAACGGGAAACTCTTCATCCGCAAATGCTCCTTTGATTCAAAAAAGGAAAGAAACATTTCTCTTAGCTCATTGACACTATATTTCTTCATGATTCTCCTCCAAAAAATAATCCTTTGCACGCTTTACATCCTTAGCCAGCTGATAATAAAGCGCCTCTACGCTTTCAAACCGAATTTCCGGCCGCAGAAACTTTAAAAGCTCTACGCGGATCCTGCATCCATACAGATCACCGGAAAAATCCAAAATATGCGTTTCTGTGCGCAGGCTTTCTCCGCCCACCGTCGGATTGTGTCCCACATTAGAAATGCTGGGAAAGCACTCTTTCCCAATATATGTTTTTGAAATATAAACGCCACTTTTCGGCGCCAGCCGCTTTTCCTCCATGGGGATATTGATCGTCGGGGTCTGCATTTTCTGCCCTAGCTGCTTGCCCTTTTTTACGGTTCCTTCCACAAAATACGGCCGTCCCAGCAATAAGGCTGCCTCTTCCAGCTGTCCAGCTTCCAAAAGCGTCCGAATCCTGCTGCTGGAGATCGGTATATCGCCTGCCTTTCTTCTGCTGACGACCGCACACTGCTTTCCGCTTTCTTCGCAAAGCCCCTGCAGCAAAGCGGCATCCCCTTCTCCGCCGCGGCCAAACCGGAAATTATCTCCTACGACCACCGCCTGTGCGTGGCAGCGCTGCTGCAAAACAGACGCAAAAAATTCTTTGGCCGGCATGCCCTGCAGCTTCTGATCAAAGGTTAAAAGGATCAGCTCGTCCACCAGCCCTGTTTCTTTCATCAGGGCAATTTTTTGCTCTTCCTCATAGATCAGCTTAAAGCCTTCCTGCCCCATGGCCTGCTTGGGATGCGGCGCAAAGGTGAGGACGCGCCGCAAAAGCCCCTGCCGCTTAGCTATCTGATCCGCTTGTTCGAGCAGCAGCCGGTGCCCTCGGTGTACACCGTCAAAATTCCCCAATACGACAACCGCCGGCTCTGCCTGCTTTCTCATGGCCGTTTGCACGGTCTCTCTGATCACCTGCATCAAGCTTTTCTCCTTACACAAACATCTTATAGGCTCTCAGGCGTGTCTGCTCGCCCAGCAGCTCCGTCACCCGGTATAGACCGGCCAGCTTTCCATCGGAGGTCTGCATTCTAAACACCTGGCCCATCTGAGCGCCCACCTCTGCGGCTGGATATGTCAGATAGTTGCCGTTTCGCAGCAAAATATCCTCCTCTGGAATCACCTGCTTCACTGCCAGATCCATAAATAATGCATTCAGATCCTGTAAAAATTCTGCGCTTCTGCCCTGCTGCTGCAGGGTCCGGATCTCATCGATCCGGTAGCTGTCCTCTACCCGGTAAGGCCCTGTCTGGACCCTCTCCAGACTCAGCATATGGGCTCCGTAGCCTAACTGCCGGCCAATATCCTCACACAGCGTACGGATATACGTCCCTTTAGAGCAGCGCACGCGAATTTTTGCGCCTGCGGCGCTCTGTGCTAAAAGGGCAATCTCTTGGATCTGCACCGTCCGGGAGGCACGTTCGACCTCCATGCCCTCGCGCGCCAGCTCATAGAGCTTCATCCCGCCTACCTTGAGCGCTGAATACATGGGCGGAACCTGATCGTAGCTGCCGGCAAAGGACTGCACGGCCTCCTCCACCTTTCGGGGATCATACTCATAGTCAAAGGTTTGCAGCACTTTGCCCGAGGCATCCTGCGTATCTGTCTCGCTGCCAAAGGCGAGCTCCGCGATGTACTCCTTGTCGCTCCCCATAATGAGCTGCGCTACCTTGGTTGCTTTGCCGACGCAGACCGGCAGCACGCCTGTCGCATCTGGATCCAGCGTTCCGGTATGTCCGATTTTTTTAACCTTCAAAATGCCGCGCAGCACCGCAATTGCATCGTGGGAGGTAAAGCCCTTTTCCTTATAAAGATTGATGACGCCATTTAGTTCCATCACGCCTTGACTTCCTCTGTCAGCTGGCGGCGGATTGCCTCCAGCAGCTTTTCCTTAACCAGCAGCATCGGCTCTTCTACTGTGCAGCCGGCTGCCTGCACATGGCCGCCGCCGCCAAAAAGCTGCGCGATGCGGGCCACATTCACTGTTTCTCTTGACCGCATATTCACGCGGATCAGGCCGTCCTCGATCTCGCGCAGATAACAGGCCACCTGCGCCTCTTCGATCTCCATCAGACTGCCGACGACGCCGTCTGCATCCTTCGCATTCATTCCCATCATAAAGAAGTCCCGCTGCGTCATGCAGGAGATCAGGATGCCTCCTTCATAAAGCTTAGCGTTTTTCAGCGCGGCGCTCATGGCCCTTGCTTCGATAAACTTGCGCGTGTGGAAAAGATAATTCAGCAAAAAGGTGCTGTCAACGCCCTTTGCCTTCAGATCGGCCGCCATGGCGTAGGTATCTGCCGTCGTATTGCTGTGGCGGAAGCCTCCTGTATCAAAGGCCGCTCCCATAAACAGCGCGGTCGCCATCTCCTGCGTGATCGGCACCTGCGCCAGCTTGAAAAGCGCATACAGAATTTCACATGTCGAGCCCGTTTGGGCTTCTGTATAATTAAAATCTGCCGTTTCCTTGCTGGTAATATGATGATCGATCGTCATACTGGCCTCAGCCGTCATGATCGCATCCGCCGCCCGCCCGGTGCGCTCCGGTTCTGAGCAGTCCATCATCATAAACGCATAGCTTGTCCCTGTTTTAAAGAACTTTCCGGCATCTTTAACTGCCAGCTCCTCCGGCAGAGCCGGAACCCGAGGCACGATACTCGTATACCGGCTTGCATCGCCGTCAAATACAATGCAGGCCTCCTTGCCCATATTCTGCAGTGCCAGCGCCATGGCTGTGCAAACGCCCACACTGTCGCCGTCGGGCCGGATATGACCGCTCAGCAAAAAGCGGTCATACCGGCTCATAAACCGAAGCAGCTGCTTCGCAAATTCTTCCCGGCTCATGCTTCCTCCTCCGGATTTTCCTGCAGCCTGTGCCTGGCTTCGTCCTCCTGCTGAATCTCCTTGAAGCGCTCGCCTATGTGGATGCTGTATTCAATCGAATCATCCATGAGGAAAGTAAGCTCCGGCGTATTGCGCAGATTCAGCCTCCTGGCCAGCTCGCGCCGGATATAACCGCTGGCCGACTTTAGGGCTGCCTGCACCTCTTCCTTTTTGACCTCGTCTCCCAGAACGCTCACATAGATCTTGCAGTATTTCAGATCCCGTGTGATATCCGTTTTCACGATGGAGGTCATCATATCGATGCGAGGATCCTTAAGATCGCGCAAAATAAGCGCCATTTCCTCTCTCACCGCTTCATTGATCCGCACGCCTCTGTTTTGATTTCTTCTTGTCTGCATTCTGTTTCCTCTCATGCTGCCGCATTTAGTCGCGTTTAATTTCTTCCATAATGAAGGCTTCGATCACATCGCCTTCTTTAATATCGCTGTATTTTTCAAACATGATACCGCATTCAAAGCCGGTATTCACCTCTTTGACATCATCCTTAAAGCGCCGCAGCGATCCAAGCGCCCCTTCATGGATGACAATGCCGTCGCGCACCAGCCGTGCCGATGCATTGCGGTTGATTTTTCCATCTGTTACATAAGAGCCGGCAATGGTGCCTACTCCAGAAGCCTTAAACACCTGCCGCACTTCGGCATGGCCGATCACCTTCTCTTGGAATTCCGGATCCAGCATACCCTTCATGGCTGCTTCGATATCCTCAATGGCATTATAGATAACGCGGTATAAGCGAACATCTACCTTCTGCTCTTCGGCTACGGATTTTGCAGAAGCATCGGGGCGTACATTAAAGCCAATAATAATCGAATTAGAAGCTGAAGCCAGCATTACATCGGATTCGTTGACAGCACCGACCGCACCGTGAATGACCTTTACGCTTACTTCTTCATTGGAAAGCTTCTCCAGACTCTGCTTCACAGCTTCTACCGAGCCCTGCACATCTGCTTTTACTACAATGTTTAATTCTTTCACATTGCCGGCCTGGATATCGCCAAACAGATCGTTCAGGTTGACCTTCTTATTGCCCTCGATCAGCTTCGTTCTTTCTCTTGCGCTCACTTTTTCTGCCAGCAGGCGCGCTTCTCTCTCTGTCTCCGTATGATAGAAGGTTTCTCCTGCCGCCGGTACCTCATTAAGGCCAATGATTTCCACCGGCTTAGAAGGACCTGCCTCCTTCACGCGGCGGCCTTTATCATCCACCATGGCCTTGACTCTGCCGAAGGCACTGCCGGCCACAATGGTATCGCCCACATGCAGCGTTCCGCGCTGTACAAGCACTGTCGCCACAGCTCCGCGGCCGCGGTCTAGCTGAGATTCTACTACGGTTCCGGAGGCCAAGCAATTGGGATTTGCCTTTAACTCTCCCATATCTGCCACCAGAAGCACCATCTCCAGCAGATTGTCAATGCCTTCTCTTTTCTTGGCAGAGACCGGAACGCAGATCGTCGTACCGCCCCAATCCTCTGCAATCAGGCCGTGCTCCGTGAGCTCCTGCTTCACCCGATCCGGATTTGCTCCCGGCTTATCCATCTTGTTAATGGCTACGATGATCTGGATGCCGGCTGCCTTGGCATGATTGATGGCTTCCACTGTCTGCGGCATTACGCCGTCGTCTGCGGCCACTACTAGGATCGCGATATCGGTTACCTGCGCGCCGCGCATACGCATGGCCGTAAAGGCCTCATGTCCGGGCGTATCTAAAAATGTGATCTTGCGTCCCTCAATCTCTACCACAGAAGCACCGATGTGCTGCGTAATACCGCCGGCCTCTCCTTCGGTGACCTTGGTATCGCGGATCGCATCCAGCAACGAGGTTTTACCATGATCGACATGTCCCATAACAACCACGACCGGAGGTCTGGTTGCCATATCCTCTTCGCTGTCCTCTTCATGATTGGCGTAGGCGGCAAAGATATCCTCTTCCACCTGATGCTCTACCAAAATGCCCATATCCATCGCCAGCTCTTCGGCCTGCTCAAATTCAATCATCTGATTAAGCCCTGCCATAATGCCCTTGCCCATCAAAGCCTTGATGATCTGGTTAATCGGCTTGTGCAGCATATCGGCAAACTCTTTTACCGTCATGCTGTCCGGCAGTGCAATGATAGAGATCTCCTCCTCCTGCACAGCCTGGCGCTCTACCGGCTTCTTGGGGCCTTTTTTCTTGTGTCTGGCCAGACGGTCATCCTCCAGATAATTGGCCTCCTGCATCAGCTTATTTTTCTTATTCTTATATTCTTCAGTGGCTGTGTTTTTCTGTTTTTCCTTGCGGATCCGGTCATTTTTCTTCACCGGCTTTTCATCCAGCTTTGGACGCTCCGGAATCGCCAGGCCCGTATCCAGAAAATCAGCGCTGCTCCTTCTGCCTTCGCTGCGGCGATGGTCCTGACCGCCTCTGTTATAGCCGCCTGTGCTTCTATCGCCGCTCTGGCTGCCTCGTCCGCTGCCGTTATTGTTATTATAGCGCCGGCCTTCACCGCTCCGATTATCGCTGCCGCGGCTATCACCGCTGCGGCCGCCTGCATTTCGGTTATAAGAGCCGTTTGCACTGCGTTCGCCGCCCTGCGCGCCATACCGGCGATTCTCTCCGCCCCGGCCTTCACTGCTGCGGCCATCGGCCGGGCGAGCGCCTCCTGTGCGCCTTCCGTCGCCGCTGCGGCTTTGTCTTCTGTCCTGCATACCGCCCTCGGTCCGCGGTCTGCGCTCACCGCCTCTTTGCTGCGCTCCTGCTGTTTCCTGACGCGCTTTCGCAGCTTCCGCCGCCGGCTTTTCCTCTTTGGCTTTTTCTGACTGCTGAGAAGCTGACTTCTCCGGCTTAGCAGAAGCCGCCTCTGCCGGCTTTGTCTCTGGAGCCTTCTCCGGCTTTTCGGCTGCCTTTACCGCTTCCGGCTTCTTTTCTTCTTTGGCCGGCTCCGCCTTTGCCTCTGCTTTTGCCTCAGCCTTCACTTCCGCTGGTTTTGCAGGCGCTGCCTTTTTCTCTTCAGCCGCCTCTGCCGGCTTCTCCTTGGCTTCTGCCTTCTTTTCCGTCGCTTCCGCAGGCGCCGTCTTGACCACCTTTTTTCTTACCATTGTAATTTTCTTGCCGGTAATGAGGGATTTGATCTTCACTACCTCCGCCGGTTCCAGTGTGCTCATCGGATTGGGAACAAAAATTCCCAGCCCCTCCAGCTTTTTCATAATCTCCTGCACCGGTACGTTGAGCTCTTTTGCCAATTGTTGTACTCTGATTTTTGCCACTATTTTTCCACCTCATCTATGCATTTTTCTGCAAAACTTCCGTTAATCCTTTAGCCAGGCCCTGTTCACAAATCGCAACGCAGGAACGCTCCGTCTGCCCCATGGCAGCGCCCAGCTCTTCCTTAGAAAAAGGAGTATCGATGATCGGCACTGAATAAAACCTGCATTTATCATGGAATTTCTTATAGGTATTGGGGGACGCATCCTGCGCAATCAGCACCACACACGCCTTTTGGCTTCGTATGGCCTCCTCGCAGAGCTCCTCTCCGCTCCGGCTTTTTCCCGCCTTCCGGCAGAGCCCCAGCATAAACAATGCTCTTGGTTTTTTCTGTTCATTCATCATCCGACAGCTCTTTTCTCAATGTATCATAGAGCGCCGCTTCCATCGTTACCTCTAAGGACCGCTCCAGCGCCTTTGTTTTAATCGCCTTCTCCAGACATTCCGCCTTTGGACACAGGTATGCGCCCCGTCCTGCCTTTCGTCCGGTCAGATCGATACTGATTTCTCCTTCCGGAGACCGCACAACGCGGATCAGATTCTTTTTATCCTGCACTTCCTGACACCCCATGCATTTACGCCTCGGGGTTTTTCGCATTTTCATTCTTCTTCACCAATGCTCTCATCCATGGTCAGCTCATCTTCGTCTTCTTCTACGAACTCGTACTCGTATTCGTACTCCTCTTCCTCCGCTTCCTGAGCTGCCTGCGTTTCACTCTTGATATCGATTTTGTATCCTGTCAGCCGCGCTGCCAGCCGCGCGTTCTGTCCTTCCTTACCAATCGCCAAAGAAAGCTGATGATCCGGCACGACAACCGTAGCCGTAAAGCCCTCTTTGTCCACCTCTACCCGGTCCACCTCTGCCGGGCTCAGCGCCGCAGCGATAAACCGAGCCGGTTCCTCGTTCCAGATCACAATATCGATCTTCTCTCCCGCCAGCTCATGCACGATGGTATTTACGCGGTTTCCGCTTGGGCCCACGCAGGCCCCCAGCGGATCTACCATCGGATCCTTGCTGTACACGGCAATCTTTGATCTGGAGCCGGCCTCGCGGGAAATGCTCTTGATCATCACGATACCATCATGAATTTCCGGCACCTCCTGCTCAAACAGCCGCTTGATCAGCTCCGGGTGCGTTCTGGACACCATCACCATCGGGCCGCGCTGTCCGTTTTTCACCTCCAGCACATAGGCCTTGATCCGCTGGTTCATCGCATAGGGCTCTCCCGGGATCTGCTCCTTCGGTGCCAGAAGCGCCTCGATCTTGCCCAGATTGAGGTACACATTTCCCTTCTCTTTGCGCTGAATCAGTCCCGACACCATATCGCGTTCCTTACCCTTATATTCGCCGTATACAATGCCGCGCTCCGCCTCCCGCAGCTTCTGCACAACGACCTGCTTCGCGTTCTGGGCCGCAATGCGGCCAAAATTTTTAGGCGTTACTTCTATTTCACATACGTCGCCCACCTTATAATTGGCGTTGATTTTGACCGCCTCGTCCACCAGAATCTCCAGCGCCGGATCCGTCACTTCTTCTACCACGTTCTTCCAGGCCAGCACCCGAACAGTTCCTTTATTCCGGTCCATATTCACAGTGACATTCTGCGAGGTTCCGAAATTCTTTTTACAGGCTGTCACCAGCGACGCCTCAATCGCTTCAAAGATGACCTCTTTGTCAATCCCCTTTTCCGCTTGGAGCTGCTCCAAAGCCTGAATCAATTCGTTCATTTTTTCCAATTCCTCCTTAATATGTTTAAAAAACCACGGCCAGCCTGATACTGGACATTTCTTTTTTCATCACCTGAAGACTGGTTCCATCCTCCAGCTCCAGCTCTGCTGCTTCTGTCTGCGGATCGTAGCTCAAAAGCTTGGCCTGAAAGCTTTTTTGGCCTCCGGCCGCCTCTGACGGCTGATACAGCTTGACATCGACCAGCTTGCCAATGCTTCTGGCATAATCCTTGTCTTTTTTAAGGGGCCGGTCAAGCCCCGGAGAGCTGACCTCCAGGATATAGGCCGTCTCGATCGGATCCTGCTTTTCTAGCTCTTTCTCCAGCGCATGGCTCAGATCGACGCAGTCGTTGATCGAAAAGCCGCCCTCTTTGTCGGCGAATACCTTTAAATACCAGTTGGGTCCCTCTTTGACATAATCCACATCGACCAGCTCGTAGTGCATTTGCTGCGTAAGCGGGAGCGCTATGGACTCTACATATGCAATTAGCTCCTGTTTTTTCACTTTCCCCTCCGTTTTCCCTCTTATAATACAGAAGAGTGAGCTCTTCGCTCACTCCTCTCATTACCATATTTTATGGATATTATAGCACTTTCATGCATGAAATGCAAGTATTAAAATAGGCTCATTTGATCGGTGTCCGGCAGATCGCCCATGATGCCCAGGCTCTTCATGGTCTCGGCCATCGTCCGGCTGACCTTGGTGCGGTTGATAAAATCCTCGATGGTCAGAAATTCTCCCTCCTGCCGCGCCTCCACGATGGACTCTGCTGCCGTGGCGCCCATGCCGCTCAGGGTATCAAACGGCGGCAGCAGCTTGCCGTCAATGATACGGAATTTGTGATGATCGGACTCATACAGATCGATCGGCAAAAATTCCATGCCCCGGCAATAGGATTCGATCACAAGCTCCAAAAGCGTACGGACCTCCTTATCCTTCGCCGTCTGCTCCTCCTTGGACTTGGCATCCACTGCGGCCATGGCCTCGCGCGCCCGCTCTTCTCCGCGCGCCATCGTCTCATAATCAAAGCTGTCGGCGCGAATCGTGTAAAAGGCAGCGTAATAGGCCTCCATGTGGTACACCTTGTAATAGGCAATGCGCAGCGACATAGTCACATAGGCGGCGGCATGTCCCTTGGGAAACAGGTACTGAATCTTTTTGCAGGATTCCAGATACCATGGCTCAATGCCGTGTGCAATCATATCATCAATATCGCTTTGCTTAAGGCCTGGTCCTTTTTTTCCCTTTCGCACGGCCTCCATAATTTTAAAGGACTGCAGCTTATCCATGCCCAGATGGATCAGATCAATCATGATATCCTCACGCGTACAGATGCATTCTGAGATCGGCGCAATGCCCTGATCCACGATATCCTTTGCATTATTATTCCACACATCTGTCCCGTGAGAAAGCCCTGAAATACGCACGAGATCCGAGAAATTCTGCGGCTTCGTATCCACCAGCATCTGCCGCACGAACCGCGTACCAAACTCAGAGATGCCATAGGTGCCCACTGGGCTCCCGATCTGCTCCGGCGTCACGCCCAGTGCATCAGTATTTAAAAACAGTGACATCACCTTGGGATCATCTAGCGGCACTTCTGTGGCCTTTGTCTGGGTCAGATCCTCCAGCATACGCACCATCGTAGGATCATCATGCCCCAGAATGTCCAGCTTAAGCAACCGGCCGTGCAGCTGATTATAATCAAAATGCGTCGTTACGATCGGCGTATTCATATCGTTGGCCGGATGCTGCACCGGACAGAAATCATACACGCTGTAACCCATCGGTACAATGATCTGACCGCCGGGATGCTGCCCGGTGGTGCGCTTGACATCCAAACAGCCGGAGATCAGATAATTGATCTCAGCATTGCTGGCCGTCTGTCCGCGCTCCTCCAGATATTTGCGCACCATTCCGTAAGCCGTTTTATCGGCCAAACCGCCCATCGTGCCCGCCCGAAACACATGACCCGTTCCAAACATCTCCTCCACATAGGCATGCGCCTTGGGCTGGTATTCACCGGAAAAGTTCAGATCAATATCCGGCTCCTTATCGCCGTCAAAGCCCAAGAACACCTCAAACGGAATCTCCTGTCCGTCCTTCGTCAGCGGCGTACCGCACACGGGACACACCTTGTCCGGCAGATCAAAGCCCGACATACCGGCCTTTGCCTTTACCTCTGGAGAGTCAAAATCGCTGTACTGACATTTTTTGCAATAATAGTGCGCCTGTAGCGGATTGATCTCGGTAATCTCCGCCATGGTCGCCACCAGGGAAGAGCCCACCGATCCCCGCGAGCCCACATAATAGCCATCGGCCACCGAATGCAGTACCAACCGCCTCGCCAGCACATAGAGCGTGGCAAAGCCGTTTTTGATGATACATTTCATCTCATGATCCAGACGCGCTGCCACAACCTCCGGCAGCGGATCTCCGTACATGGCCTTTGCCTTTCCGTATACGGCATCACGCAGCTCCTCCTCTGCGCCTTCAATCACCGGTGAAAACTGTCCGTCCGGAATGGGCAGAATCTTCTCCACCATTTCGCTGATCCGCACCGGATTGTCGATCACCACCTGATGGCAGAGCTCAGGGCCCAAATAGGCAAACTCCTCCAGCATCTCATTGGTCGTTCTAAAATACAGCGGCGCCTGATTGTCCGCATCCTTAAAACCCTTTGAGGCCATCAGGATCTTGCGGAAAACAGCATCCTCCGGTTCCTTGAAATGCACGTCGCAGGTGGCCACCACCGGCTTATCATACTCCAGCCCCAGCTGCACAATCCGCCGATTGATCTCCTGCAGGTCCTCTACCGAGTTTACGTTATCCCGGTCCGGATCGGCAATCATAAACGCATTGTTTCCCACTGGCTGAATTTCCAGATAATCATAAAAGCGGACCAGACGCTCCAGCGTCTCCATCCCGTCGTTCTCCAGAACAGCCTGGTACAGCTCGCCTGCCTCGCAGGCTGTGCCGATCAGCAGCCCTTCCTTTAACCGCAGATACTCGCTTTTAGGAATCCGCGGCTGCCGGTAAAAATAATCCAGATGCGCCAGCGAAACCAGCTCATACAGATTACGCAGGCCCGTCTGATTCTTCACCAAAATCACCGCATGATGCGAACGCAGCCGCTTTACATCGGTGTTTTTATGGATATATGCATTCACCTGTGACAGCGCCTCTATGCCCTGCTCGCGCAGCAAAGCCAGACACTTTATAAAAATCTCCGCTGTCGCTTCGGCATCGTCCACTGCCCGGTGATGGTTTTCCAATGATATGTCCAAATGCTTCGCCACAGAGTCCAGCGTATAGCGGCGCAGCTCAAACAGTCCCCGCGCCAGCTCCAATGTATCGACCACCGTATTGGTCATCGGCGCCTCGCCTAGCTGCGCATTTTTATTTTGGATAAAACCCGTATCGAACGCGGCATTATGGGCCACCAGCACACTGCTGCCTGCCCATTCCTTAAAATCTGGCAGCACCTCCTGAATTGTCCCCTGCCCCCGGACATCCTCATCCGTAATAGAGGTAAGCTCTGTGATTCTGGCCGGGATCGGCCGCTGTGGATCTATGAACCGGCTAAAGCGATCTATGATTTTCCCCTTTTCTATCATCACCGCGCCGATTTCCAGAATCTGATCCTCTTTTTTATTAAATCCGGTTGTCTCAATATCAAATACAACAAACCGGTCTTCGAAGCTCTGTCCCTGATCATTCTCTACGGCTGTTTTTAAATCATCGACCAAATAGGCCTCTACGCCGTAAATCACCTTGATGCCGCATTTTTTGGCCGCATCCATTGCCTCCGGAAAGCCCTGCACCACGCCGTGATCGGTGATGGCCACTGCCGGATGCCCCCAGCGATGCGCCTGCATGACCAAATCCGTCGGTGATACTACGGCATCCATCTCACTGATCTTGGTATGCGCATGCAGCTCGACCCTCTTTTCCTCACAGGTGTCCTGCCGCTCTGGCTTTAAGCTGTCCTTTGTCGGAATGATCGCATCCGCTGTCATCTGGTATTCGTGTGCGTACTGATCATCAAATTTAACGCGGCCCTTTACTTTAATCTGTTTGCCTTTTTTCATCAGTCCGGCTTTTGTTTCCAGATCAGCCGTTTCCATAAACGCCTTTACGGAGATGGAACCCGTATAGTCGGTGATATCTATCGTCATCAGCGTGCGGCCATTTCGAATCTCCTTGCCTTCGCTCTGGATAATATCTCCTTGCAAAATCACGGGCCTGTCCGGCTCCTGTCCTAATACGCTTTTAATGCTTACGGCTTCGCCCTCAAAGGGCCGGCCTAAAATCATCCCCTCCAGCTCCTTTTTTTTCTCCTCATTGACCTGAAGAGGCTCTGCACACAGCGTAATATGATTGGCCATCAGCACCAGATCCTGCACATAGCTATCCATCTGCAGACTTCCTTTGACAAGGATGGTAGCGCCCTTTACCAGCTGCGTTTCCATCCGGCTTTTATAGGTCTTGTGCACAACAAAGGCCTTAACCTCTACACTGTCTATATAATCTGTAATCCGAATCGTTAAGATGGCTTTGCCGTTTTGAATTTCCCGGCAGTGAATCGTACTGATAATCCCGCGGGTCACTACCATCCGCCGCTCCTCATCGCATCTGGCAAGCGGAATTTCATCCTTCGTATTGATAGGCTTACCGCACATGACCTGATTTTTTTTCTTTTTGTCCACCGGCATGTCCTCTTCTTTTATATCGCCTGCTTCCCTGCCTGGCAGATCCGCCGGCATCTGCTGCCGGCTGTTTTCGGCAGGGCGCAGCGGCTCCTCCGCTCCGTAAGCGGCAAAAAAGGCATCATCCGGCAGCGTTTTTGCCGCCTCGGCGGCTCCATCCTCCTCCCAGGGAAGCTCCGGCCGGCTCTCTTCTTCTGCCCTGCTCTGCCTGCTGGGCGGCGCCTCTGCCGAAACAGGCTCTGCCTCTGGCTCGACCGCTTCATTCTCTATGAGCCTGACCTCGCACTCCATTCCCAGGAACTGAAGAATTTCTTCCAGCTTCTCCTTAGTATGGCGCAAACGCATAATCTTGAGCGCTGCCGGTTTTACCTGAATGTCAAGCCGGCCCTGTGCAAACAAAAACGGCATGGCATGCAAAAGGGCAGCGCAAGAAGGCTGCTCTTCACGCAGCCTCTCGAGTATCACCTGTTTTTTCTGATTGTCCGTCATTTGCTGCAGATTTACCGGCTCGTTTTCTATCAGCGAAACCTGCACCCGGCCTTCCATATATATATCGATACAGGCCGTCAAAAGGGCACGTTCATCCTCTGAAAGCGCCCGCCTGCAGCGAATATAGATGTCCATTTTGCATGCGCTCTGGCACACCTCTACCTTGAGCACCTGCACGCCTGCTGCCAGACCGGCGCTCTCCTGCCGAAAAGCCCCCGGAAAAACATCGATCAGCGACCGGTCATACGGCGTCATAGGCCTTCACCTCTTCAACCAGCGCTGCCAAAAGCTGATCCTCCGGCACCTTGCGCAGGATTTCTCCTTTCCTAAACAGCAGCCCTTCTCCTTTGCCGCCGGCGATTCCTAAATCGGCTTCCTTGGCTTCGCCCGGCCCATTGACAATGCATCCCATGATGGCCACTTTAATTGGCTTTTTAATCCCTGCCAGTGCTTTCTGTGCCTGATTGGCAAGCTCGATCAAATCAATATTGGTTCTCCCGCAGGTTGGGCAGGATACGAACTCGATTCCAAACCGCCGCAGTCCCATAAAATGCAGGATTTTCTGCGCCACGCGCACCTCCTCTACCGGATCTCCGGTCAAAGAAACGCGCAGCGTATCTCCCAGCCCCTCGTATAGCAAAGTACCCAGTCCCAGCGCCGATTTAATAGAGCCGTCCTCGATCGTGCCGGCCTCTGTGATCCCAATATGCAACGGATATGTACATTCTTTGGCAAACAGCTCATAGCTTTCGACGCAGCGTCTGACCTCAGAAGCCTTGATCGATACGACAATATCCTCAAACCCAAGCTCCTCCAGATAGCGGACATTCCGCAGGGCGCTCATGCTCAGTGCCTTTGCTGTATGTCCATAGGTTTGCAGCAGATCAGCCTCCAGCGATCCGCCGTTTACGCCTACACGGATGGGGATTTCACGCTCCTTGGCGACCTCTACGACCTTCTTCAGATTTTCTACTCCGCCCAGATTGCCGGGATTGATGCGGATCTTATCCGCTCCGTTTTCCATGGCGGCAATCGCCATGCGGTAATCAAAATGAATATCCGCCACCAGCGGGATATGAATCTGCTTTTTGATCTGCGTCAGCGCCTGTGCGCTCTCTCTATCCGGAACCGTACAGCGGATGATTTCGCAGCCGGCCTCCTCCAGCCGGCAGATTTGCTCAACCGTTGCCTTCACATCCGCTGTCTTGGTATTGGTCATCGACTGAATGGCAATCGGGTTTTCACCGCCGATCTTAACGCCGCCAATATTCACTTCTTTTGTATGCATTCTCCGTAGTCCCCCTTTTACTGGAACAGCCGCAGCACATCATTCAGCGCCACCACCGCCATCAGACCAAATAATAAAATAAAGCCCACTAAATAAATCGTATTTTCCAGCTTCGGATTCAGCGGCTTTTTACGAATTTTCTCCAGCCCTAAAAATACTAAACGGCTTCCGTCCAGCCCCGGAACCGGAAACAGATTGAGCACTCCCAAATTGGCGCTCAAGAGCACCATCAGACTGGACATACTGCTGAGAATCGCCATAATGCCGTAAGAGGCCGCGGCCTGATAGGTTTCGCCTACCACGCTGACCATACCGATGGGTCCGGCCACTGCATCCAGTCCGATTTTACCGGTAAACAGCATGGCAAAGCTGCGGATCGTAAGCTCTACCTCAAAGCACAGATACCAAAAGCTCTGGCTGAGCATATCCCATACTGCCTTAAAAAATCCCTTTTTTGCAATCTGTTCTCCTATGCCGCCTGATTTTCCTGCCGTAAATCCCATCCGGTAGCGCTGATTTTCTTCATCGTACCGCAGCGGAAACCGCAGCGTCTTCTCACTGCCGTCCGCCTTTTCTACCACCAGCTCCACCTCTTCATCCGCCTGATAATTCATCAGCAAAAAGCTGATTTTATTATACACATGGATACGCTCTCCATTCAGCTGTACAATACGGTCTCCCGCCTCCAGCCCTGCCTGCATGGCAGGATAATCCGCCTCCACCGATTGCACCTCTGTATCGGCATAACCATAGCACAGATTAAAAATGAGCAGCAAAACAAAGGCCAGTATGAAATTCATGATCGGCCCTGCCGCCGCCACGCTCGCCCTTGCTCCCGGTGATTTGGCAGTGAAAGAATCCTCATCTGCCTCCTGCCCCTCTTCCGGCTCTTCGCCCTTCATTTTGCAAAACCCGCCGATTGGCAAGAGGCGCACTGAAAAAATCATATCCTTTTTTGTCTTATGCTTCCACAGCGCCGGCCCCATGCCGATCGCAAACTCCTCCACCCGGATTCCATGGTGGCGCGCCATGATAAAATGTCCCCATTCATGGATCACAACGATGATTGTAAACACCAGCAGCGTCAGAATAATGCTCATACTTCCTCCATTCAGCCCGGCCCTTATGAAAGCCGCTTTTCTACCCAACCCCGAATCTGTACTACCTCTTCCAGCGTATATTCCTTTTGTGTATTTTCCTGCCTGTCATAGGCCTCCAGCGCCTGTTCCACGACCCTAAAGATTTCACTAAAGCCAATCCGGCCAAGCCGGAACCATTCCACGGCCCTCTCATTGGCCGCGTTATACACCGCCGGATAGAGCCCTCCTCTTTCCATCGCATAGCGCGCCATGGCGGTGGATGGAAATACAGATTCATCAATGGGCTCAAAGGTCAGGGCTCCCTGTTTCTGAAAATCAAGCGCTGGCACTGCTCTTGGCCCTCGCTCGGGATATAAAAGCGCTACCTCAATCGGAAGCCGCATATCCGGCGCCGCCATCTGCGCCAGCACGGAACCGTCCTTTAATTCCACCATCGAATGAATGATGCTCTGCGGATGGATCACCGGCTCGATCTCCTCCGGCTTTCTGTCAAAAAGCCACATTGCCTCGATCATTTCCAGTCCCTTATTCATGAGCGTGGCACTGTCGATCGTAATCTTCGCGCCCATCGACCAGTTCGGGTGGGCGAGTGCCTGCGCAAGCGTTACGCTCTTTAGCTGCTCAGCCGTCATTCCTCTAAAAGGTCCTCCGGAGGCCGTCAGTATAATCTTATGCACATCTTCTGTTTTTACTCCCTGAAGACACTGAAAAATCGCGCCATGCTCGCTGTCCACCGGCAGAATTTTAACATTCTTTTGCTTAGCAAGCCGCATGATATAAGCGCCTGCGCACACCAATGTCTCTTTATTAGCCAGCGCAATATTTTTTCCTGCCTCAATCGCCGCTACCGTTGGCTGAATGCCGATCATGCCTACCAAGGAGGTCACGACCAGTTCCGCCTCCGGCAGCGCAGCGGCCTCCATCAGCCCCTCCATGCCGCAGCGGTATTGCAGCGCCTCCGGCGCCTTTCCTTTGAGCAGGGTCTTAAGGGCCTTTAATCCGTCCGGCTCATACACAACGACCATCTGCGGCTGAAATTCAAGCACCTGCTCCGCCAGCAGCTCCGGCCTGCTCCCTCCGGCAGCCAGTGCACTCACATGCAGCTTCTCCGGCACAGCTCTGACGATGTCCAGCGTCTGCGTTCCGATCGAACCAGTGCTTCCTAATATCACTATGTTCTTCATCGCTTTTTTTATCCTATCACTTTAAATACTTCTAAAATCATCACAATGATCGGCGCAACCAGAAGGAGGCTGTCAAACCGGTCCAAAATTCCGCCATGCCCCGGAATCAAATTGCCATAGTCCTTAATCTTCATCATACGCTTAATCGAAGAGGCAAAGATATCTCCCACCTGTGCCACCAGCGAGCCCAGAAGCCCGATCAGCAGCGATACCTTTAAGATCACGCCGCGGTCTACCTCCATGGGGCCGGCAATGATCATGCCATAGATCGTACAGAGCAGGATCGAACCAACCACGCCGCCTACGGCGCCTTCGATCGTCTTTTTAGGGCTTAAAACCGGCGACAGCTTATGCTTTCCCAGATAATATCCCGTAAAGTACGCACAGGTATCACAACCCCAGGACGCTGCAAAAATGTACCACACATAAAACTGTCCATTTTGCGCTGTGCGCAGTAAATAGACATAAGAAAAAAGCAGCGATACATAGGCAATGCTAAATACCGTGAGCGCCGCATCCACCATCCCCCGCTTGGGATAAAACACCAGACAGAGCACCATCAGCACAATCATCAGAAGTGTAAAAAAATACAGAATAAAATGACCGTTCCAGATCTGCTCTTTAAAAAGCAGCAGACACACATATAGTACAAAGCTGGCTACCATGCCGGTAATCCGGAAGGGCTGGTGCTGCTTGCTGCGCTGCATGGCATTATACAGCTCAAACAGCGCTAATATGTTTAAAATAAACAATGCGCATAATAAAACCGGACCTCCTGCAATTAAAAGCACTGAAAATATTAAGATGAGTGCAATTCCGCTAAAAATACGAACCTTCATGCTTTTTCCCCCTCTATTTGTCCCCCAAAGCGTCGCTGCCGCCCGGCATAGGCCTGCACAGCCAGCGCCAGATCAGCCGGTGAAAAATCCGGCCACAGCCGGTCGGTAAAATAAAATTCACTATAAGCCAGCTGCCACAGCAGAAAATTGCTGATCCGCTCTTCCGCACTGGTGCGGATCATCAGATCCGGATCCGGCAGCTCTCTCGTGTCCAGATAAGCGGCAAAGCCTTCTTCCGTCAGCGCTTCTGCCGCCGTCTGGCCGTCCTGTGCTTCTTTGACGATTTTTTTTACGGCTCTTAGGATCTCGTCCCGCCCGCCGTAGTTGATCGCAAAGGTCAGATTGAGCTTCTCCATCTTGGCCGTATCGCGTTCGATTTCTCCAATCAGCTCCTGCAGATCGGGCGTTAACCGGGACCGGTCGCCAATTACGCGAATACGGATGCCCTTGCGCAGCGCATCCTTCTTATTTTTGATCAGATATCGCTTCATCAAGCCCATCAGATAGGATACTTCATCCTGCGAGCGCTTCCAGTTTTCTGTCGAAAAGGCATAGACCGTCAGATAAGGGATGCCCCATTCGATCATCGTATCGCCGATCACCTCGATGTTGTCGGCGCCCGCCTTATGCCCCTGCTGCTTTAATTTTCCATTTTGCTTTGCCCAGCGCCTATTGCCATCCAAAATGATCGCAATATGGCGGGGAAGCTTCTCCGAGCTCACTCCTGCCCCTTGCATATGTTCCTCCTGCGCGTCAAATTCATAAAGAATCAGGGCTGCTTCAGCCGATGCAGCCCTGTATATTTTCATTCTCCTTCAGGAATTATACAGACATAACCTCTTTCGTCTTTGCTTCAACGCGCTGATCTACTTTTTTGATAAACTCGTCGGTCATCTTCTGCAGCTTTTCTTCAAGATTCTTTTGATCATCCTCTGTGATCTCACTCTCTTTTTTCTGCTTTTTCAGCGCATCCATCATATCGCGGCGAATATTGCGAATCGCTACCTTTGCCGCTTCTCCCTTTTTCTTTACCTCTTTACTGGTTTCTTTTCTCTTCTCCTCCGTGAGCTCCGGAAATACGAGCCGCACCACCTTGCCGTCTGAAGTCGGATGGATCCCCAGCTCAGATGCGTTCAGCGCCTTCTCGATCTCTTTAATCAAGCTGGCATCCCACGGCTGAATCAAAAGCATACGCGGCTCCGGTACAGAGATGTTGCCTACCTGCTGCAGCGGTGTCGGCGTGCCGTAATAGTTCACAGTAATTCGGTCTAACACATGGGGATTCGCCCGTCCAACCCGAATTGTGTTGAACTCCTCGTCCAAGTTTACAATCGCTTTCTCCATTCTGATTTTGCTCTGATCAATATCCTGCATGTGATGAGCCTCCTTTTATCATGATTTACTTTATAAAGCTTTCAAAGCATCGCGGACAGAATCAGTACAGAACCGTCCCGATTGCTTCTCCTTTTACAGCCTTCAAAATACTCTGCTCTGCCTGCAGGGCAAACAGCTGCGCCGGCATCTGATTTTCCATGCAGAAGGCGGCTGCCGGCAGATCAATCACCTTTAGGTTCTGGCTCAGCAGCTCCTGATAGGACAATCTGTCATACTTTTTAGCATTCGCATTGAGAGCCGGATCGCTGTCATACACACCGTCCACACTCTTGGCCATCAAAATCATCTCGCACTCTGTCTGCACGGCATAAAGCGCTGTCCCCATATCGGTAGAGAAAAACGGATGCCCCGTGCCTCCGGCAAAGAACACAATCTTGCCTTCTTCCAGATCACGCACAGCCTTGTCCTTATTAAAGATCTCGGTATAAAGTCCAATTGCATACGGCGTATAAACGGCTGTTTTCATGCCTTCTGTTTGAAAAATTTCAGAAACATACAGGCAGTTCATCACCGTGCCCAGCATGCCGATCTGATCTGCTTTGACCCGGTCAATGCCCTCTGCGCTGCGGCCGCGCCAAAAATTGCCGCCGCCAATCACAATCGCAATCTGTGTACCCGTCTCCGCTGCTTCCTTTACCTGCTTTGCCACGGCTCTTGTCGTCTCTGCATCCAGTCCAAAGCCTTTTCCGCCGGAAAGCGCTTCTCCGCTCAGCTTGAGTAAAATTCGTCTATACATCGAAAGCTTCCTTTCTGCTTGGTCCCTGTCGTTTTGTTTATTTTAGCATAATTTGACGCATTACGCAAGCTCAGGCTTTCTTTAGGCGCAGCGTTTTGATCTCAAAGGCCCGGAAATCCAGCTCGCAACTTCCTTCGCCCTCCAGCTTCTCCTGCACGTTTTCCAGCATGTCGCACACATATGCCTCATAGCCTGGAAGCGCCCAGCTTAGCTTGGCTGAAACCGCCGCCTTCTGCGCCTCATACAGACGCAAAATCAGATCCTTGCTGCCATCCTCCGCCGGCTTGACCGTCTCCAAAATCACATTGGGCTGGTCCACTGTAAACAGTGAGCCTGTTTGCGCTATGCGCGCCGTGCCCTTTGCTGCAAGCGGCTTCACATTCAGCTCATAGCCCTGGCGCACTGCCGGCGACTGGGCAAAGCTGCCCTCCCATGCCGTAAACGCATAGGTAAAATGATGCATGCGGTTGTCGGCGCGCATCTCCGGGCTGGCCGACGCTGTGAGCAGCGTTAATTCAAGCGCGTTCTCATTAGCGCTCATCCCGTATTTGGCATCATTCAGTACCGCTGCGCCATGGCTGCCGTCGCATAGCGCGCTGTAGCGGTGATTGCATACCTCAAAGCGGTCCTTATCGTAAGCCCGCGAGCGATGCACCGGCCGCTCCACATAGCCGAACTGCATCTCATTATACACCGTATCCGTATAGATCTGGACCGGAAATGCCACCTTCAGCAGGCGGTGCAGCTCCTTCCAGTCAATTTCCGTTTCAAATTCCAGCCGGTCGCTCTCGGCCTGCAGCCGGATCTGCTGTTTATAGGACGAATTGCCAATCCTGCCGCGCACCTCCAGCACGGCCTCCATCCCGCTCTCCTGCAGCACGCTGACCTCGATCTGCTCCGCTCCCGGAAGCTCCTGCAGCACATAATTAGAATCGATATCCCATGCATCAAACAGGCGCGGCACATCCTTGTACAGACGCAGGCGGTTCATGGGCTCAGCTGCCATCTCGCGGTCCGTCCCCGCCAGCCGATACGAAATCACCTCGCCCCGCTCATTGATCAGAGCCTTCAAGCGCCCATTCTCCATCAGATAGCCGCTCTGCGTTTTCGTGACTACCGCCTGATTCATAAGCTGCTTCGCTTCCCGATTCGAAGGCACCAGCGACACCGCGCCGCACGGCGGCAACTTGACCATGACCGCCGCCTTGCCGCCCTTCCTGCCGACAGGCAGCTCTTCGCCATCTGCTGTCTGCACTCCGCCGCTCATCGACTCCGGCAGCTCAAGGATTGCCGTTCTGGGGAAGCTCAAGGAATTAAAGACTGTCATTCCTTCTGCCGGTTCTGCTGTCAGCGCCTTGACGGCTCCTTCCGTCAGCTGCTGTGCTTTCTCGATCATGCTGCCCATTCTTTTTTCGGCTTCCTGATAAATCTCGGCGATGCCGGAACCTGGCAAAATATCATGGAACTGATGCAGCAGCAGCTCCTTCCAGAGCGCATCGGCCTGCTCCAGCGGGTACGGGACCTGCACCGCCTCCTGCGCAATGGCTCCCCAAAACTCCAGCTCCCGCATGGCAAGCTCGGCTCGTCGGTTGTTTTCCTTCACCTTTGCCTGCGCGGTATAGGTCCCTCGGTGCGCACTGAAATAGAGCTCTCCCCGGTAAGTATTCTTCGGGCCACCCGCCGCCTGCATATCTTCAAAAAACTCCTGAGGACCGGCCATTTTCATTTTAACGCCGCCCTCCAGATTTTTTTGCCGCTCTGCATATTCTACATAATCGCGGGCAGGACCTCCGCCTCCGTCGCCGTAGCCATAGGGAAAGAGAAATGCGTCCAGATCCCGCTTTTGCGTTCTCTGATTCCAGATTTTATTGGCTTCTGTGGGGGAGGTATAATAGGTATAGCTTGTCGGCAGGAAGGAGACCACCTTCGAGCCGTCCATGCCCTCCCAGGTAAAGTAGTGATACGGGAACTGCTCGCCCTCGTTATAGGACCAGAAAATCTTTTGCGTCACCAAATAGCGCACGCCGCAGCCTTGCAGGATCTGCGGGAGCGCCGCTGTATATCCAAATGTATCCGGCAGCCACAGCACCTGACTGTCCACATCAAACACTTCTTTATAATACCGTTTTCCATGAAGTAGCTGGCGGATCAGCGCCTCGCCGCTGCTCATATTGGTATCCGGCTCTACCCACATCGCGCCGTCTGCAATCCACTGCCCTGTTTTAGCCGCCTTTAAAATCCGTTCAAAGAGCTCCGGATAATACTGACGGCACATTTCATAAGAGGCCGGCTGACTTTGAATAAATTTATACTCCGGGTACTCTTCGATCAGCCGCAGCTGCGCGGCAAAGGTCCTTGCGGTTTTACGGTAGGTTTCCGCCATCGGCCAGAGCCATGCCAAATCCAAATGCGCGTTGCCAATCGCATAAAATGCCGGCATCGTGCTGCCGTTTTCTGCCTGCATTACAGGCCTGAGCTCCTCTCTGGCTCTTTCATAATCTGCAATGCGCAGCGCCCGCTCCTGCTCAAAATCCACCGTCAGCGTGAACCGCTCCAGCGCCTCTGCGATTTTCGCTGCGCGCAGCGAATTGGGATCGAGCACCTCCAGTAATTTATTCAGCGTATCTACATCCATATACAACTGATATGCAGCTTCATTCCAAATTCCATAGCTGCAGCTGCCTAATACAGCTCTGGAGCCGTCCTGTTTAGGATCCTGATAGCTGCCGGGCAGCACCGGTCCCGTTGCGCAGCCTCCCAAGGGGCTTTCCGGGAAGAAATGTCCGGCATAGGTTTCCAGCATAAGCTCATAAACAGCCCCTGCTTTTCCGCTTCGCGTCAGCGTATTATCCACCATATAATGATGCGGCTCTCTCACCCAGTCCGCCCGAAACGTCCCAAAAGCCTGATCATTAACAAAAATAGTAGATTCTCCTCCGGGATTCAGATTTAAAACAATCCGCTCCCCTTCCGCTGCCTCTGGCAAGGTAATCCGACTCTTCATCCATCCGTATTCGTATTTCTCACCCCACACATAACCGGGCTTTACGGGCACAAAAGACTGCTCCTTTGCCTCCTCCAGCGAAAGCTGCTCCTTCGTCTGATATATAGACCACTCCAGTTCCCCAAGCGGCTGATAAAAATCTTCTTTTAAGGTTTTGAGCCAGTGGCGAAGCCGGCCTGTCCATTCTGCATGCATAATACCCATATGCTACCTCCTCGATTTCAATTATCTGTATGGTAGCATACCCTTTTCTCTTCGTCAATCAATATTTTCCCACATTTTATTATTGATTTTTATGATTATCTGTTGACTTTTGTGGCTTTTTAGTATATGCTACGCCTATTGAAATGGCAAGACTACACCCTAAAAGGAGTATTATATGTTAGCAGAAGAAAGACAGCGCCTCATCCTTCAGCTGCTGCACCGCTGCGGCGAGGTACTCGTCAGCGATTTAGCAGAGCAGCTGCATGTTTCAGACGAAACCATTCGCCGCGATATCAATGCCTTGCAAAACGCCGGCCATGCGCGCCGCGTTCACGGCGGAGCCGTGCTGCCCCGTGAAAATCTGCAGGAAGCAGGCTACTATGAGCGATCGCTCACCAATCCTGACGCCAAGCGGCAAATCGGGGCCATCGCCGCCTCCCTAGTCGAAGATGGCGACAGCATTCTCATCGGTCACGGCGCCACCACCGATACCATTGTCCCCGCGCTCACTGCGCGCCATCTGACCATTGTCACCACCTCCATTGTTTCCCTCAACCTTCTTCTTGCTGCCCTGCAGCAAAAACAGACCGATGCCTCGCTTCTTTTTCTGGGCGGCCGTGTGGACCTTGAAAACCGCTCGGTCCATGGCTCTCTGACGGAGCGGCAGCTTTCTGACCTCTCGATAGACAAGGCCTTTATCGGTGCTACCGCCGTTGATTCCGACGGTGTCCACATGTATCATCAGGATGAAAACGCCCTTTCGCAGGTCATGATCCGGCGCAGCAGCCGCATCTATATTCTCGCGGAACGGGCTAAGCTCGAAAAGCGGGCGCTTTATAAAACCTGTGATCTGGACGAGGTGCATCATCTGATTACAGATACCGCCGGCGGCCTTTCCTCTTCCTTCAAACAGGCTCTTCAGGATGCCGGCATTCATCTTCATTCTGCCAATTAAATAGGAGGATTCTCATAATGAAAACTAAAAAAATAACGAATCGCCATATGGTCTGGCTGCTGTTCTTTCTGTGCTGGTTTGTCTACTTCTCTTCCTATATCGGCAGAAAAAACTTTTCAGCCGTCATGCCGCAGATGATTTTAGAAGGCATTTTAAAGACGTCGCAGGCTGGTACAATCAATACCATTTTCTTTTTATGCTACGGCATCGGCCAGCTCATCAACGGACTGCTGGGCGATCGCATGAATCCATCGCGCATGATTCTATTCGGGTCCCTCACCTCGGCTTTCTGCAATTTAGCAATGGGAAGCTGCAGCAGCTACGGCTGGATGGCTATCATCTGGGCTGTCAACGGCTATGCCCTTTCCATGCTCTGGGCTCCCTTTCTGCGCCTATTTGCAGAAATGCTCACAGAAAAGGACCGCATTAAATACACAGTCAATCTTTCCACTTCCATTTCTATCGGCAACATCACCTCCTATCTTCTTTGTTCTCTCATGGTCTACATATCCGGCTGGCGCATGGCCTTCTATAGCTCCTCTAGCGTTCTTTTTCTTTCCGCCATTTTATGGCCGGTTCTTTATCGCCGCATTGCGGCTCACCAGGCTCAATATGGCATCTATGAAGAGGACTCTGAGCCTGCCGCTGCTGAGGTGCCCGCTTCTACTGCTAAAAAGCTTCCTATCAAGGCACTTATTTTTAGCGCCGCTATTTTGCTCCTGATGGCTGCTTCTATGATGCAGGGCATGCTACGTGATGGCGTAACCTCTTGGGTTCCCTCCTTTATGGTAGAAGGATTTGACGCCAACCCTTCCTTTGCAAGCCTCGTCACAACTGTACTGCCCATTCTTAATCTGCTGGGGCCTTATCTTGGCCATTTTGTCAATCAGAAGCTTTTTCGCAGTGAGATCAATACCTCTGTCTTTTTCTTTCTGCTTTCTGCCCTTGCTTTATTCGCCCTTCTATTATTTGGCAAATCCAGCCTCTTTCTCACGCTCCTCTTCTTTGCGATCGTGACCACCTGCATTGAAGCTGTCAACCTCATGATTATCAGTCTGATCCCTCTTCGCTACAGCCATGTAGGACGAACCGCTACCATGACTGGCATATTAAACTTTTTGACCTATGTCGGCGCCGCGATTTCCACCTTCGGCGTAGGCATTTTGGTAGAGCGCTGGGGCTGGAATTTTGCTCTCACGGCTTGGGGCCTCTTTGCACTGGTTGGTTTACTGCTTTGCCTTATCTGTCGTAAAATTCAGATTCACATTCCTCAATAAATTATAAAAAGAACGCTCCGTCGGCTGGCTTTTTGATATGTGTCCAGTATTCTGGGTACATATCATTTGCCTGCCTGAGCGTTCTTTTTCTATGCGCTTTATTCTGTGCGAACAAGCTCTGACTCAAACATAGATTCTACTGCCTGTTCATACTCGCTTAGCTTCTGTGCTTTTTTTATTTTCTTTGCTGCCTTTTTAGCATCCTCAAAGGCATCTGCCATGTACACCCAAAACTCCTTCATTTTAAAGAGTACCGTACGCTGCCCGGATAATGCCTCCTGATACGCCTGATATAAATCATCATGAAAAGCCTTCAGCTGCATTTTGTCTGCTCTGCCTTCTCCTTTTAACCGCTGCGCCAGATCCGGGTTTCTCAGCAGGCCTCTGCCCAGCATAACCTTGCTTATATCAGACACCTGATTTAAAAGCTTCTCATAATCAGCAGTCGAAAAAATATCTCCATTGTAGCAGAGCTTCTCTTTTTCTTGGTAGCTTTGATAGGCAGATACGAATGCCTCTATATGGGGCTTTCCTTCATAATATTCCTGCTGCACCCTCGGATGAATGATCAGCTCGCTCAGCGGGTACCGCTGATAGATCTTAATGATCTCTGCAAATTCCTCCGGACTGTGCAGGCCAAGCCTTGTTTTAACCGAGATTTTAACCTCTGCCTTTTTAAAAACCGTCTCTAAAAACCGATCCAGCTCCTCCAAATTTCCCAGCTGTCCGGCCCCTCTTCCTTTCGAGACAACGGTGCGGGATGGACATCCCAGATTCAGATTGACTTCCTCATACCCCATCTGGGCCAGCTGACTGCTGGTCTGCAGAAAATCCGGCGCTTGATTCGTCAGCAGCTGGGGGACTGCCTTCATGCCGCCATTGTGCTCCGGCAAAATATCCTTCTTTTCTCTGCTGCTAAAATGGCCATGCTGCTTTGGCTGGATAAAAGGGATAAAATAACGATCGACGCCGCCAAAATGCTTATGAAAGATATTGCGATATAAATATCCGGTAATGCCCTCCAGCGGTGCAAAATAAATGCCAACTTTCCCCATCTCATTCATTGCAGATATGCTTTACGGTATGTTACGCCAAAGGCTGTTGCCAGCTCCTTAAGCTGTTCATCCGAAATCGTATTTTTTAATGGCAGATGGGCAATCTTCATATAGATCTCCGCTGCCTTCTCGGCTGTCTCAATCAAGCCAAAGGTTTCATCCAGATCCGTGCCCGCTCCATAGATCCCATGCTGTGCCCACACAACCAGCCTTGCCGTCTGCATTTTTTCTGCCGTAGCCCTGCCGATCTCATTGGTTCCGCAAAGCATCCACGGAAGCACATTCACGCCATCCGGAAAGACAACGATACATTCCGTACACATCTGCCAAAGTGTACGGGTAAATGCCCTCTCCTCCAAATCATGCACATATGTCATCGCCAATAAATTGGCTGGATGACAGTGCATAATCACACGGTTTTGCGGACTTATCTTTAAGCGTTCGATATGACTCATCAAATGAGCCGGCAGCTCAGAGGTAAACCTGCCTCCATCTGAATATCCCCAGAGCAGCTGTGCCTGTTTCCCATTTTCATCAATTCGAAACAGACCCAAATTGCGCTCCGGATCATACGCTACATTTTTAAAATATTTACCGGTCCCTGTGACCAAAAAATACTTTCCTGCCAGCTGCGGCGCTTCAAAGCCTGTAGGAATCTCCCGGATGACCTGCCGTATGTCCACATATTCCTCGACCTGCTCCTTTTCCAGCAGCAAACTGATATTGCCGCCATTGCGTTCATCCCATCCATGCTGATACATATTGGTAATCGTCCGCACCAGCTCTGTTAAAAAAGGCGCCGTTAAAATATCCTTCATCGCATTTTATCTCCTATTGCTTAAAACATCTCGCTCGTATGCCATGACCTGATCCAGCCATTTTTCATCAGCCGGTACTCCCTGCCTCTGGCAGTACTCTTGCCATATATCTCCAAATGGCAGCGTCTTGGCTTCTTCCATGAGTACCATTTTTTTTGTATAATCGGCTGTATCCTGACATTGCTTCAAAAGTGCATGCGGCTGCAGGAGTGCCCACAGAAGAGCCTTCTGCGCATTTCTCGTTCCCACCACCCAAGCAGCAATCCGATTGATGGATGCATCAAAGAAATCAAGGCCAATGAGCACCTTATCAAGCGCTTCATTCCTTACAATTTCTTTCATAATTTCTTTAATCTCATCATCAAAGAGTACCACATGATCCGAATCCCAGCGTACGCCCCGCGTTACATGAAGCGGCACCTTATCAAAAAAGCAAAGCAGCGCTGATATTTTATCGCTCACCATTTCCGTAGGATGGTAATGTCCGTTATCCAATAGATTGTACACATGCGGATGGCTCATGGCATAGCTCATATAAAACTCATTGGATCCCACTGTATAGCTCTCCACTCCGATTCCAAACACTTTGCTTTCCACACAGTCAATCACATTGGGGCATGATTTGGCAAAGACTTCATCCAGACTTTCCTTTAATCGCATTCTGGGGCCTAGGCGATCGGCAGGAATATCCTTCAATCCATCCGGAATCCATACATTGTTCAGCACCTCATCCCCCAAGGCCTCGCCAATCTGCTGCGCAATCTCCCTGCTTCTGATACAATGCTGCACCCAAAAGCTTCTGATTTTTTCATCCGGACTTGACAAGGTAAACCCATCCTTCACCATCGGATGTGAAAAGCAGGTTGGGTTAAAATCAATGCCAAATCCATTTTCCTTTGCAAATTCCACCCAGGGAACAAAATGGCAATATTTAATTTGGTCCCGGTCCACCCATCCATCCTTTTCAAATACAGCATAGGAAGCATGAAGATTGATTCTTTTCTTTCCCGGAATCAAGCTGGCCGCTTGCAAAAAATCATTCTTTAGTTCTTCAAAATTGCGAGCTCTTCCCGGATAATCCCCCGTTGTCTGAATTCCTCCGGATAATCCGCTGTCAGGCTGATCAAATCCCTGTACATCATCTCCCTGCCAGCAGTGAATGGAAATAGGCTTATTCGCTGCTTTTTGCATTGCTGCCTCAACATCCACATCCAGCCGCTTATACTGCGCCTTTGCCTCTTCAAAGCGTTCCATATTACTCCTCCATTCTGAAGCGCCACAAATCGCCGTGTGCCTCCTAAAAAAATAAAGGAGCGCCGTCCAACCATTGCGCATTGAGCATAAATGATTTTACGACACTCCTCATAATTTAATCAGTTCAATTATTGACCCATCTGCTTTGCAACTTCCTCTGCAAAGTTCTCTTCCTTCTTTTCGATTCCTTCACCGGTCTCATAGCGAATATAGCTCTTAACATCCACCGTAAAGCCTGCTTCTTTAGAAACCTCTTTCAAGTATTTAGCAACGGTCAGCTCATCATTTTTGAAATACACCTGATCCATCAGGCAGATTTCTTTCATTTCTTTAGTTAAACGCCCCTCAACCATCTTCTCAATGATATTCTGAGGCTTATTTTCCTTAGAAGCCTGCTCCAGCAAAATTTCTCTTTCTTTATTTAAGAAATCAGCCGGGATCGCATCGCGATTCACAAACTGAGGATTTAAAGCAGCAATCTGCATAGCCACATTCTTACCTGCTTCTTTAACCGCATCATTGATCTGCTCACAGGTAAGCTCAACCAATACGCCAATGCGTCCGCCGCCATGACTGTAAGACCCTACAAAGCCCTCTGTCTCAATTTTGGCAAACCGGCGGATCTGCAAATTCTCATGGATAACAGCTACCTTCTCAACCAAAGCATCCTGCACGGTTTTAGAAGCATCTTCAATCCAAGCTTCAGCCTTAAACGCCTCCATATCGGAAGCAGAAGATCCCAATGCCTGTGCAGCCACATTGGCAACATAGGTCTGGAACATTTCATTTTTAGCAACAAAATCGGTTTCAGAGTTAACTTCTACAATAGCGCCCTTTTTACCATCCTCGCTTACTTTAAAAGCAACTAAGCCCTCTGCAGCGATACGGCCAGCCTTCTTTGCTGCCATGGCCAATCCGCTCTTACGCAGAATCTCTACTGCAGCATCCATATCTCCATCGGCTTCCGTCAATGCCTTTTTACAATCCATCATGCCGGCATTGGTTAATTCTCTCAGATCTTTTACCATCTTTGCGGTAATTGCTGCCATTATTCGTTCTCCTCCTCTGCTACTTCTTCCGTCTCTTCTTCTGCCTGCTCTTCCTGTACTTCCTCTTCAGATACTTCTGCCTCTTCGGCCTCTTCTTCTGCTAACGTAGTCTGCTCGCCCTGATTTGCCTCAATGACAGCATCGGCTACCATACCGGCAATCAGCTTAACGGCACGAATGGCATCATCATTACCCGGAATCACAAAATCAATCTCTTCCGGATCACAGTTTGTATCCACAATACCCACGGTAGGAATTCCTAAAATATGCGCTTCCTGAATTGCAATTCTTTCCTTGCGGGGATCCACAATGAAAATCAATTCCGGCAGCTCCAGCATATCGCGAATACCATTCAGATTCTTCTGCAGTTTTTCCAATTCGCCCTTCAGAATCATAACTTCCTTCTTAGGCAGAACTTCAAACATGCCTTCCTCTTCCATTTTTTCCAATTCAACCATACGGGCAACACGGCTGCGAATGGTCTTGAAGTTGGTCAGCATACCGCCGAGCCAACGATTATTTACATAATACATACCACAGCGCTCAGCCTCTGTTTTCATGGTTTCCTGAGCCTGCTTCTTAGTACCTACAAATAAAACCTTACCGCCTTCAGCAGCAATCTCTTTGACTGCCGCATAAGCCTCATCTACCTTGCGGCTTGTCTTCTGCAGATCAATGATATAAATCCCATTTCTCTCCGTAAAGATATAAGGAGCCATCTTGGGGTTCCATCTTCTGGTCTGATGACCAAAATGCACGCCTGCTTCCAGCAGCTGTTTCATAGAAATTACACTCATTGTAATACCTCCATTTGGTTTTTCCTCCATAGCCTTTCCCAGTCTGCAACCGTTTGAAACGGCACCGTGCAGCCCTCCCGGCTATGTGTGGATTATTTTCTCAATCACATATTTTATCACACATATCTGAGTCTGTAAAGCCTTTTCATACATTTTCTTCTAAAGCTTTTTTCAGCTTGTTTAATGCCCGCCGATGCAAAATATATATCCGTTTAGGATTGATTTGGTTTTCCTTTGCAAAGCTTTTCAGCGATTTTTGCTGAAAATAATATTCCAGCACTAAGCGTCTCTCTAGCTCATCCAGCTTCTGAAATGCCAGCTGCAAGCACCGCTTCTCTTCCCAGCTTTCTATGCTGGACTCTTCCTGTACGCAGAGCCTCTCTGTTTCTGTCAGGCTCTCACTATAAACCACCGAGGTTAGCGCAAGGCGCTGCCAAGCCTGTTCTGTTGCTGGTTTAAGCTGAAGATATTCTGCAATTTCACCGCTCTCTGCTTCCGTGCCCTTTTGCTCTTCTAGGTACTCCTGTGCCTTCTTCCATTTTTGAATATCCCTGACCTGACTTCGGTTTAACCAATGATACTCCATAATCCCGTCCAGCATGGCACCTCGGATACGAATACTGGCATAGGTACTGAATTTTCCTTTTTGCTCCTTATAGCTATCTATCGCTTCAATTAACCCAATGCAGCCATATTGCACCATATCCTCTTGGCTCATACTGCTTGGAATATGAATATTTATATGCTTCAGCGTATAATAAATCAGGTTCATATGCTCCATAATCTTGTTCTGTCTGAGCATTTGCTGTTGCTTTTTACACATTTTCATAAAGGAGGCTCCTATCCTTTATGATGTGTTTGCTTTGCTGGTAATGCTTTTATCTTTCTATGTACTTTTCCATTTCTTCAAATAAAGTAGGATTCACAACTTTTATGTATGTTCCCTTCATACCCAGGGATCTGGACTCGATGATGCCTGCACTTTCAAATTTGCGCAGCGCATTGACGATCACACTGCGGGTAATCCCCTGGCTATCGGCTATTTTGCTGGCAACCAGCATGCCTTCTCTTCCGCCCAGCTGATCGAAAATACTGATAGAAGCCTCCAGTTCAGAATACGAGAGGCTCGCCAGCGCCCCGCGGCAAATCTCAGCCTGCTGACGCTCCTTTTCCTTATCTGCCGTAATAACCTGTGCATAGTTAACACAAATCAGCGCTGCCGCGAATTCCATGACCGCTATTTCCAGCGTCTCAAAATTCTCGCCTGCTCTTTGAAAAATCAATGTCCCTATCCTTTCAGCACCGCTCTCCAAAGGAAGCATGACTGTATATTGCTGTCCCTCTCCTTTGGGGAATCCAAATTTTTCTGCTTTAGCATCTTCCCATGTATCCAGCACCCTATTTAAAGAACTGGCACAGTTCTCCTCCAGGCACTCCTCCTTGCACAGCCCTTCAAAAGAACTGCCTGTGTGCTGCCTGTTTTGATACACACACATAATTTTCCCTTCTCTATCTGCCAGAAGCGCGCTGGCATCCAGCATTTCGGCACACATAGCGCAGAGCTCCTCGTATACCGGCTTTAAAATTCCCGCCCTTTGCATCATGCGATTTAAACTGCGCATATTCTTTAACAAGATTTCTTCTGTCATAACTGCTCCTTTCTTAAGCTGCCCAATCACTCTTCTTCTGAAATACTCAGTGCCTCCACATATCCGCAGCCTTCTTTTAAACATGCCAATTTTCTCTGTTTTCCTCTTTTTTCATACAACCGTTCTCCGCACAGCGGACATACCCGTTCTGTCGGCCTGTCCCAGGACATATAATCACATCCTGTACTATTTTCACAGCCATAATAGATACGGCCCTTCTTGGTTTTTTTAATTTGCACCTGGCCGCCGCATTTAGGACAGCTTACGCCAATCTCTTCAAAATATGGCTTTGCATTTCTGCATTCCGGAAAACCAGGGCAAGCATAGAACTTTCCATATCGTCCATATTTGAGCACCATATTGCGGCCGCATTTATCACAGATTACATCTGTGACCTCCTCCTCAATCTGTACCTTTTCCAGCTCATCCATTGCCTTATCCACCAGCAGCGCAAAATCCTGATAAAAATCTCGAATCACACCTTTCCACTGCTTCTTTCCTTCTTCGACATGATCCAAGGATTCTTCCATCTGCGCTGTAAAGCGGATATCCACAATGCTTTTAAAATATTCACTGATAATTCGATTGACAATACTGCCAAGCTCGGTAACAAACAGTGTTCGTTTCTCTTTGGCAATATAGCCTCTTGTAATAATCGTTCCAATCGTTGGCGCATACGTGCTCGGTCTGCCCACGCCATTTTCCTCCAGAGCCTTTACCAAAGATGCCTCTGTATATCTGGCAGGCGGCTGTGTAAAATGCTGGATTCCTTCCATCTCTGCGATCTGGACCAAATCACCCTCTTGCAGGCCCTCTATGCTTTCAAACTTTTCCGCTTCTTCATCCTGTTCCTGATAAATCTTCATAAACCCATGAAAAACAGGCTTTGAGCCGGCCGCATCAAATATAAAATCCCCGCTCATCATAGTAATATGCTGCGTTTCATATTCGGCAGCACTCATCTGACTAGCCAAAAAACGCTCCCAGATCAGCTTATACAACCGGTATTGATCTCTGCTCAGGGATTCTTCCAGGCTTTTAGGTGCATATTGGACATAGGTAGGACGGATTGCTTCATGAGCATCCTGAATTTTCCCCCTTTTTTCCTGCTTAATACCGCTTCCTATATAGCTTTCGCCAAACTCTTCTTTAATATAGCCTCTGGCCGCTTCCTGCGCCTCGGTCGAAATACGGATGGAATCCGTACGCAAATATGAAATCAGACCCACCATACCGCTGCCTTTCACTTCAACTCCCTCATAGAGCTGCTGGGCAATCCGCATCGTCTTTTGAGGCGAAAAATTCAGCCTTTTACTTGCTTCCTGCTGCAATGTGCTGGTAATAAAGGGGTCCGGCGCCTTCCTGCTCCTTTTCCCCCTCTTTATTTCCGCAACTGTATACTCTCCCTGCTTGACGATTTGATCTAAAATCCGATCTGCCTGATCCTTATTTTCAATCTTCGCTTTTTCCTTGGCAATCGCCGTCAGACGCGCTCCCAGACTGCCTTTTTGGCCTTCTTTAACAAATCTGCCTTCAATTGTCCAAAATTCCTCTTGTACAAAATCCGAAATTTCATCCTCCCGGTCGCACAAGAGTTTAAGAGCTGCCGATTGGACTCTTCCCGCGCTGAGTCCTTTTTTTACCTTCTTCCACAGCACGGGGCTGATCTGATAGCCTACAATTCGGTCCAAAACACGCCTGGCCTGCTGGGCATCCACCAGATCCTGGTCAATCCTTCTTGCCGCTTTAATGGAACCTTTAACAGCCTCTTTTGTAATCTCATTAAACGTAATTCTATGAATTTGTTTTTCCGTAAGTCCCAGTGCAATCGCTAAATGCCAGGAAATAGCTTCTCCTTCGCGGTCCGGGTCAGTTGCCAAATATATTTTATCCGCTTTCTTAGCTTCTTTCTTTAATTGACTGAGCAATTCGCCCTTTCCCCGGATCGTGATATATTTAGGCTCAAAATCATGCTCAATATCCACGCCCAGCTGACTTTTAGGCAAATCCCTCATATGCCCGTTTGAAGCAATGACCTGATAATTACTTCCCAAAAATTTTTTAATCGTTTTCGCTTTTGCCGGTGACTCAACAATGACCAAATTCTTCGCCATCTTTACCTCCTGCCAATCCGTTTATACTTTTGTAATGCGCTGCCGGGCGTCTCTTTTAATCAGCCCCTGAAGCTCCAATATCGTAATCGCGCGCTGTACCTCAGCTGCGCTCCTTCCTGTAAGTTCACAAAGCTGCTCCGGCAGACATCCAAACTCTTCTATGCTGCGATACAGCCATTCAGCTTCTCCTGCCTGTTTGCTTTTCTGGCGTCTCTCTTGCGAAAGCTCTTTCGCTATCTTTTGTTCATCTGCCAGCTCATCGCTTTTTCTTTTCGTCATATATCTCACAGCATGCCCAAGCTTTTTCTCACTCTGCATTTTAATTGGATCATTTTTAACCAACAATCGGATCAGCCACTTCGGATTCATCACAATGTTCGCTCCGTCCTGAATCAAATGGTGCACTCCTAAATACTCCGGATCATAAATATCTCCCGGGACGCCAAATACTTCCCTGCCCTGTTCAGCCGCCAGCTGTGCTGTACGGATGGAGCCGCTTTTAGGTCCCGCCTGCGCTACCACTGTGGCCGCGCTGAGTCCGCTGATCATACGGTTACGATCAATAAAATGCCATTTTTCTGCCTGTACCCCCGGAGGATATTCTGACACTGCAGTCCCTTCTTCACATATTCTATGGTATAACCACAAATGATTCTTCGGATAACAAAGATCTAATCCGCAGGGCATCACGGCCAGCGTTTTCCCGCCTGCATCTAATGCTCCTTTATGGGCACATGAGTCAATTCCTCTCGCCAAACCGCTGACAACCACAAGCCCTGCTCCGGCTGCTGCTCCTCCAAGCTCATAGGCAACCTTTTGTCCATATGCACTTGCCCGTCTTGACCCTACGACCGAAACACATGGCAGAGAAAAAAGCTCTTCTTTCCCTCTGTAGTATAACACCAGAGGCGGATCCGGAATCTGCTTTAAAAGATAGGGATACTCTTTTTCCTCATACGTAATCCATGCAATTCCCTGTTTTTGACATGCATTTAAGACCTGTTCTGCTATTTGAGACGGCTGTTCCTGTCTCCAGCCTTCTCCCAGTGAAAGAATAGCCTGCCGCTCTTTTTCCCTAAGAGGCAGACTTTTTCCTGATTTTTGTATTTGTTCTAAAAAGCTGACCGCCGAGCCATACTGCATGCACCACCGTGCTGCCTGTCCAGCTCTGCTTGTGAGCAGGCTCAGCTCTAAGCATGCCAGCCGCTTCTTCTTGAGTTTCTGATCCATTGGTTACGCTCCAATCTCTCAGATCTCCAGCCGTATTTTATTATAAGCGAAGGGATTTGTTTTGTATAGTGGGAATTTTGAAAATTTACTATGATATTTCCATGAACTTTTTGTAAAGATGTAAAAAAGTCCTCTTTTCCTCCGATACTATTGATATACCAAGATTTGGAGGTTTTATGTTTCAACACACCTATAGTGCACTTCTTTCCGGTTTGTCCGGTCTGATTACAGAAGTAGAATGTTTTATCGGAAATGGCCTTCCTTATTTTAATATCGTTGGCATTCCCAGCAGCCATGCCTCTTTCGCCCGCGAACGCATCCGCAGCGCCTTAAAAAGCTGTGGGTATCCCTTACCGCCATCACGCATCACCATCAACATCCGCCCTGCTTCGCCCGCATCTCCTCTTTCTGCTGCCGTCTTTTCCGTTTTAGATCTCCCCATTGCCCTTAGCATCCTCGCCTGTCAAGGGCTGCTCCCTCCCGCCGTCCTAGAAACCTCTGCATTTCTCGGCGAGCTCTCTCTAAACGGCGATCTCAAACCGCTTCACGGCGCTCTTCCGCTAACGCATTGCCTGCTTCACCGTTCCTTTTCCCATCTCTTTTTACCGCTGGACAATGCCGAAGAGGCCTCCCTCGCCAATCCTCCGGCCCTATGGGGCCTTACCAGCCTCTCGCAGGCCATATCTGTCGTCTGCGGCCGAACCTCTCCTCCTTCTTTCATTCCGGCAAAGCCGAAAAATGCTCCTGTCTCCTCCTCTTTCGATTCGGTCCATGGACAAACCATCGCCAAACGGGCGCTTATGATTGCCGCTGCCGGCATGCACAATCTTCTCTTTATCGGGCCTCCCGGCTGTGGCAAAACCCTGCTTGCCAAATCCATTCCTTCTTTGCTACCTCCCCTTAGTGATTCCCAAAAAATCCAGCTGACCGAAATCTACAGCGCCTGTCATCTTCTCCCCTCAGACCAACCGCTCATCTCAGAGCATCCTTTTCGCGCTCCTCATCACTCCATCCCCGTCTCCTCGCTTATCGGCGGCGGAAGTATCCCTCGTCCCGGCGAAATCACCTTAGCGCACCACGGTGTTTTATACTTAGATGAACTGCCTGAATTTTCACGTATAAGCTTAGAAAGTCTGCGTCAGCCGCTAGAGGAGCATCAGATTATATTAAACCGCCTTCATGCTTCGTTTTGCTTTCCTGCTGATTTTCTTCTCATTGCCAGTATGAATCCTTGTCCCTGCGGCTATTATCCTAACACCGAGCAGTGTCATTGTTCTTCCTCCCGCATCCAGCAGTATTTCAACAAAATCAGCGCCCCTCTTTTAGATCGAATTGATCTAGTTCTGACACTGTCTCCGGTTCCTTTTAGCGATCTGAAGCAAACCTCTTCCCTTACCTATTCGGAGGCACTTTGCCGCATTCAAGCGGCCAGACAAATCCAAGCTCAGCGCTTTTCCTCTGAGACCATTTATAACTCCCGCATGGATCTGCAAACAGTCCGTCAGGTTTGCTCCCTTTCTCCTTCTCTTACTGCTTTTATGCAGGAGGCTTATGAACACTATCAGCTGACTCTTCGCTCTTATCATAAAATTCTCCGTATTAGCCGTACTTTAGCTGACTTAGATGGCTGTACGCATATTGAGCAGCAGCACCTCATGGAGGCTCTCCAATACCGCTTAAATATAAACGGGATGCTGTCCTAAAACAGCATCCCGCCTCTCCTTAGTCTGTTATGATTTCTGTAGTCCCTTCCGGGATCTCTTTGTTTTCCAAACCGCTTACATGGATATTTCGGTTCACTTTGGCGTCATAGGTTCCAGCCTTCACAATCTCTCCCAGGTCAATTCCTACTGTTTCTTTCATCGATTCAAACAGCTTCGCCATCACATTAGGAACGTTGCCTGAAACGGAATCAACACCGCTTCCGTCTCCGCCGATGATTGTAATCTTATCAATCTGCGTCAGAGGCTCAGCGATCTTACCAGCAATATCGGGTAATACTTTGATCAGCATTTCCGCCATAGCCGCATTATTGTATTTCTGATACGCTTCTGCTCTCTTTTCCATAGCTTCTGCCTCTGCAATTCCCTTTGCCCGAATCGCCTCTGCTTCCGCTTCTCCTACGCGGCGAATTCCCTCGGCTTCCTGTTCTTTGGAATAGCGGTCAGCCTCCGCTTTAGAACGCTGAGCCTCCGCCTCTTTTTCAATTTCAAATTTACGGGCCTCCGCCTCCTTCTGACGTTCAAATAGATCGGCCTCCGCCTTCTGCTGTCTGGCAAACTTATCGGCTTCCGCCTTTTTCTTAACCTCTGCATCCAGTGATTTTTCTTTCGTTTCCGCTTCGCGCTGCTTCAGCAAAACATTTCGTTCCTCGCGCGCGATATTAGCATTGGCCGCCGTCACCTCAATGGTTTTTCTCTGCTCTTCCTTTTGAATCTCATATGCGGCATCTGCTTCTGCTCTCTTTGTATCAGCTGTTTTCTGCAAATCTGCTTTTTGAATATCCAGCTCATTATTTTTGATCGCAATTTCACGCTCCGAATTGATCCGGGCATCATTAGACTGCCGGTCAGCTTCTGCCTTTGCCACTGCAATTTCTTTTTCAGCTTCCGCTTTTGCAATCGCCGCCTTCTTTTTGATCTGAGAAATATTATCAATTCCCAGATCCTCAATCACACCGTTGCCATCCGTGAAGTTCTGCACATTAAAGCTTACGATATCCAGTCCCATTGCCGCCAGATCCGGATCTGCATTTTCTTTTACCAGCTGTGCAAATTTTTGCCGGTCGCTTACCATTTCTTCCAGCCGCATGCGGCCAACAATTTCACGCATATTGCCTTCCAAAACCTCGCGGGCCACCTGTGCAATATATTCTGTTTTCTGATTCAGAAAGTTTTCTGCTGCCAAAGCCAGTTTGTCTTTTTCACTGCTGATTTTAACGTTGACGGCCGCATCCACTTGAATATTGATATAATCTGCTGTTGGTACGGCATTGGATGTCTTTACATCAATCGGTATCAGCTTCAGATTCAGACGGTCTATCCGTTCTAAAAACGGAATTTTAATACTAGACTTACCGATGATAATCTTTTTTCTAAGTCCAGAAATGATAAATGCCGTATCCGGCGGTGCTTTTACGTATCCGCTTGCCAAAATCAAAATCACGATCAGAGCGGCTGCAATCCCTATGACCAGCCCTATGTTTTCTGCAAGTAATGCTAACATATGTTTATTTCTCTCCTTTTTTATTATCGCTCTAGGTCTGCCTCGCTTATCCCCTCTTTTCCTCCTTTCTTAAGAGCTTCGCCAATGCATCCTCCGTATCCCCGAAGAGCGTATTCAGGGGGAAGTCTCTGTAGACTAAGATCAGATTTCTTATATGCAAAAAAGACTTCCAACCATCTCAAGAATTGCTTCTTGGAATGTTAAAAGTCTCGCACATTTCGTTCGATACGGATACAGCAAAGCTGTATCGACTTGACGCTTTCGAACCATCCATCGGATGTAGTCTACTCCCTTTTATGTATTTTATTATACTATTTTCTATATTACTTGTCAAGTATTGATAATAAAATTTCATCTTCTGCCGTATTAAAATCAAAAAAGCTACTTAGCATTACTAAGTAGCTTTCACTGCGTGCAGTAGGATTCGAACCCGCGACCTCTTGGTCCGTAGCCAAGCGCTCTATCCAGCTGAGCTATGCACGCATAAGCGGGTGAAGGGAATCGGACCCTCGTATCTAGCTTGGAAGGCTAGTGTTCTACCATTGAACTACACCCGCACATAATACTAAATCATCCAATGAAAAATGCCCAGAACCGGAATCGAACCAGTGACACGAGGATTTTCAGTCCTCTGCTCTACCAACTGAGCTATCTGGGCACGAAATGCCGGAGACCGGGATCGAACCGGTACGGGAGTATAAGTCCCGCAGGATTTTAAGTCCTGTGCGTCTGCCAATTCCGCCACTCCGGCAGCAGGTTCAACACCCCGTCGAAAACTTTCATTTCGCGACGGATATTATAATAGCATACCTGCTTTAGAATGTCAACATGTTTTTTCAAGTTTTTGAATAAATTCTCGCCCTATTAGACGGCTGATTAACGAGAATCCTGCCAAGCTGCCAGCTGTCTGTTAGCCTCTTCAATCACACGGTCAATGCCCGCTTCTTTTAGCTTTCTTTTATAATCAGCCATCTTTTCAAGCCATATTTCTTTTGTCACCAGCTTTAGCTGCTCCTCATCGTCTATTTCAGCCTCCAGCCTCTGTGTAACCTCAATCACAAGCTCCATATGCCGGGTTCTTTCCAGCTCCTCCAGCCTGCGCACTTCTTCCTCGACCGGCCTGCGGTCAAAGGTAAACCCTAATATCGGAGACTTTTGATTTTCCTCAAGCGCTGCAAAGCATTCATTTTGTTCTTGCGCTGTTCTCTTTTCCCCTTCATTTCCAGACGCATTGCAAAGTGCCGTAAAAACAGGGAGCGTTTCCTGTGCTGTTTCTTTGCTCTCTGCGCAAAATGCTTCGCAGATCTCCTGATCTGTATTTAATATGGCTAATAGCTTTAGGCTTTCTTCTATGTGTTCTGAATTTTTCAATATAGAGGTATACTGTTGCTCCAGACTGGGAACCAGTCTCATCTTATCAGCTGCCGGGCAAACAAACCAATAAATCTTTTTTTCATTTTGTGCTTCACCGTCGGTCTCCGTATAGGTATAGGTCAGTCGATCACTCACAGAGTAGCGCATGCTCTTTTCTGCCTCAAAAACATTGCTCCCCATTATGCTCACATAGTTTTTTTCATCCAAATTACTTATCTCTGTCTGTTCTTTTTGTTTGGCATATTCGCTTTCCCAAACATTTTCAAAAGCCTCTCCTCCGTCCATGCTAAATCCAACGCCCGGTGCAATCATATGAAATGCATGCTGCATATACATTCCATCCGACCAATCTCCAATATAGGGCTCTGGTACCATCCCCCAAATCTCAGATTCGCGCCTCAACTTTCCAATTGCTTCCTCGTTCCCTGCCAAAAATATCTCTTCCGGATACTTCGGTGCCTCTTCCTGATGTTCTGCTACTATTGAATACGTAGGAGAGACGACATGCAAAAGGCGTCCCAAATTATATGTATGGCCCTCTACCTGATCTGCCTCCCATATTTCTTTAGAAAAAAGCTGATACACCTCTTCTAAAGGCTCCCCATCCGTCAGATACGCCTCCAGCGGAAGCAGCATCTCTTCCATTTCCTGAGCTCCTCCGCAGCTCATCATCTGAAACGTTACAATATCAAATTTTGTTTCTTGCTCCCTTAAAATCTGCAGCTGATTGCCCAATTTTGAATTTCCAATATAAATCAGTTCAAGCTGAATCGGATATCCTTTTTCCTCCAGTAATTGATTCACTCTTCCGGCTCTTTGATAAGCAATCAAAGTTTCCTCTGCCCTACCCATCACTGCCCAGCGAAGCGTCACTTTTTCCTGTTCAACTTGACTGGATTCTTCTAAATTCTGCTGCTTGCATCCGGTAAAACAAAGCAAAATAATCATTAAACATACTATCATACATTTTACTCTTTGCTTCATCAACTTTCTCCTTATCCTATTATTCTCCTGCTAATGTAAATGCGAGCGCCTTCTCCAGATCGCGGCAAGCCCCTTCATACGCCTCCCCCAGCGTCTCATATTCCAGTGCATATGCCTGTAGATGCCATGATATCGGCATGTAAATAGAGCACTGCGGCAGCACTGCTCCCGCCACATGATCCAGCATATAAGCAATCTGTTCTCTTCGTTCTGATTTTAATGGGTTAAGCGTATATTGATACTCTTCTCTCTCTTTGCTAAAATCAATCTCTTCTGCCCATGCATTACTAAGTCCTAGATAAAGTGTGTATGTCATTTTCTCCAGCTCATCCAGCATGTCAGCTGTCACTTTTTTTGAGATAGAAACGCTATAATAAGGTGCATAGTCATGATCTGCTATATATTTCAGCAGTTGATATGCATGATATGGATTTTTACTTTCTTTCATCACACCTCCCATCATCTGAATCTCTGCTATATAAGCATCACTCTCTTCATACTTTGAAATCCCTACCATTTTCATCTCTTCTTTTTTCTCATCATATAATGTATCTAATGCCATGCACTGCCCGGCAAAACCATGACGATACATACTTTCACTATTACTCTCAATATAAAAAGAGCCATTGTCTAGCCATGCTTTCGCTTGTTCCTGCATCATGGATATAGTATCTTTTTGGTTATCCAAACTAGCTTCACTACTTGGTACACTTAAAACTGTCCAATGTTCTGAGTTTAAGTATGAAGATGCATTTCTTACTACTTCTTGCCACTCCTCTTCCATATCCTGCTTAAAATAACTTTTTATAAAAATTGCCATTTCTTCAAACAGATCTTGATCAAGCGTCACTGTTTGTTCTTCGTAATCAACAGGATCCAGCCCTGTACTCTCCCAAAAGATTGGTATAATCGCAGTCATAGAGCTCCAGAGTGACAGCGTATCAACCGCGACCTCTCCTTTTTCCGCTCTCATGCACGCTTCCTGCATTTGAATCAGTATTTCTCGCCCATTCATTTCCTGATACAAATAAACGCCTATATCCTCCATTTCTTGATCTGAGGTGAAAATTGCTTTTATATTAAAGCTAAGGGGAAGTATCAGTTGTTTTCCCTGATATACCCCTGCCTTTAATACTGTTTCATAATACTGCTCTGTCGTATATAGTTCATCCTGATCCGCATATGGTTTTAAATCAAAAAACCACTCTTCTTCGATAATGCGATAGATATTATCAATCTGGGCCTCTCCTGCCCATATCCTCTGGTCCATAACAAGCACATCTGGAAACATTCCGCTCTTTTTATCCTCTAAAACTTTCTGTTCCAGCTCATTCATGCTTATAAAATATTGGATCTCCAGCGTTATCCCTGTCTCCCGTTCAAACTCTTGAAAAGCATCATGATAAATATATCCCCTCTCTCTTATATCATTAACAACGGGACCAAATGGTCCTATCGTATAATTGGTACAATAATAATCTGTTCTTTCTCCCTCTGCAGATTTACAGCTCACATGATCTCCTATCGCATATACCACTAGCTTTTCAGGTTTTTCCTCACTTCTTATAACTCCCTCTTCCTGTGGTATTTGACAGGCTGTTAAACTCATAACCAAAAGCAGGCAAATCATACCTATCTTCTTCATTGTAATCTCACCCCTCTTTTAATGTAAACATCAGCGCCTTCTCCAGATCGCGACAAGCCCCTTCATACGCCTCCTCCAACGTCTCATATTCTAGTGCATATGCCTGTAGATGCCATGATATCGGCATGTAAATAGAGCACTGCGGCAGCACTGCTCCCGCCACATGATCCAGCATATAATCAATCTGTTCTCTTCGTTCTGATTTTAAGGGATTCAGGACATATTGATACTCTTCTCTTTCTTTACTCAGATCAATATTTTCGTCCCAAGTATTTCCTAATGATAAATAAAGCTTATAGGTCATTTTTTCTAACTCATCCAGCATATGAGTGGTCACCTCTTTAGATACCGAAACGCTATAATACGGTGTATACTCATGATCTAAGATAAATTTCAGCAATTGATATGCATAATAGGGGCTTTCACTTTCTTTCATCACACCGCCCATCATCTGCACCTCTGCTATATAGGCATCGCTTTCCCTGTACATCGGAATTCCGATCATCTGCATCTTTTCTTTTCTCTCATCATATAAAGTATCTAATGCCATACACTGACCAGTAAACCCATGCCGATATGTACTATTACTGTTTCCTTCCACATAAAAGGCACCATTTTCAAGCCACATTTTCGCCTCTTCCTTTTGATGAATCGCCGGACTATTCCTTTGTGCATCCAGACTGTTATTCCAGTCTGGCATATCCATGATGCCCCACTGGCCGGAATTCAGATATACAGCAGCATTCTTTACAATCTCATCCCAGTTTTCTTCCATATCTTGCTTAAAATAAGCCTTTATAAAGACTGCCATATCTTCAAACAAATCCTGATCCAGTGTCACTGCTTGCGCCTCATAATCAACAGGAGGCAGTCCTGTACTTTCCCAAAAAACCGGTATCATCATGCTTGCAGAGCTCCATAGCGATAATGTATCAATGACTGGTTTTCTTTTTTCTGCTCTGACACAGGCCTGCTCCATTTGCATTAACAGCTCCTGCCCGTTCATTTCCGGATATAAGTAAATTCCCGTATCCTCCATAGTTTGCCGAGATGTAAAAATTGTCTTTATATTAAAGCTTAATGGCAGCAGCAACTGACTATTCTGATAGGTTCCAGATTCTAAAACCTTTTCATAGTAATTGCCATTCGTATAAAGCTCATCCTGATCTATATACGGTTTTAAATCAAAAAACCAATCACCATTTAAAATTCGGTACATATTATTGCCATTTTTAAAGTCTACCCATGCTCCCTGATCTATAATAAGTACATCTGGTACTTTTCCGTATTTTCTATCTTCTAAAACTTGTTCCTCCAGTTTATCTAAATAGGGAAAATACTGAACTTCAGCTTTTATCCCAGTTTTCTCCTCAAAATCTTGAAAAGCCTCATAATAAATATATCCTTTTTCACCTGCTTTATCTACCAAAGGGCCAAAAGACCCCATTGTATAACTCGTACAATAGTAGTCTGCTCTTTCCCCATTGATTGTACGATTTACTTTATCTCCTACAGCATAAATAATCAACTTGTCTGGTTTTTCACTTGAAACACTCGGCTCCGTTTGTATCTGATTTGTTTGGCAAGCTGTTATTATAAAAATTATAATTGCACAGATTATACATACTTTTCTCATTTTCTTTTCCTCTTATTTAAAATTATGCTGGCAAATAAATTTGCCAGCGTAACTTTATGAGTCTTTCTCTACAATTAAATTATGTCCCAATCTGGATCCCTCTACTTGACAATTAGCCGTTGATCTTATCAGCTTATAGCCTAACCACGGATATGCTTCTGCCTGCATATTATAAACCCCTGAAGACAAAGTAATTTTCTTATTCATTTTCCCTTTATCCAAATTATATAACACGAAATGTTTTCTGTCAACTTCTATTTCTACCTATTTTGCTCCTTCTTTTCCCTTTAGCAAAAAACTTCTATTTCAAATTTGATTTCTTTTTTCTATCTAAACAAAAAAGCTCATTCGTCTCCATACGAATGAGCCTATTTTCTCATCTATTTTCTTCCAATAAACATACCGCCTGTGCTGCCATTCCCTCTTCTCGTCCGGTAAATCCAAGGTGTTCCTCCGTTGTCGCCTTCAAGTTAATCCTCTCCGGCTCACAGCTCAGTGCCTGGGCTAAAAGCTCTTTCATTTGTGCAAAATACGGACCGACCTTAGGGCGCTGCGCAATCAGGATCACATCCATATTGCCGATCTGATAGCCAGCTTCCCGCATAATCCGCGCCACATGCTCCAGCAGCACAAGGCTCGAGATGTCCTTATAGGCAGAATCGGAATCCGGAAAATGCTTTCCGATATCTCCTTGGCCAAGCGCGCCCAAAATCGCATCCATCATCGCATGAATCAGCACATCGGCATCCGAGTGGCCCAGCAATCCTTTTTCAAAGGGAATGTCCACGCCTCCTAAGATCAGCCTGCGCCCTTCACACAGCTGATGAACGTCATACCCGATTCCTATCCTCATCTTTCTTACCTCTCTCATTTGTTAACTGGTCTTTTTTTTATAGTCGGAAGGCGAACAGCCGTAGCGTTTTTTAAAGAGCTTACTAAAGTAATAAGGGTCGTCATACCCCACCTGCTTAGCCACTTCCTGTACCGAAAAATGTCCCTCTTCCAAAATTTCCTTGGCCTTGTCCATTCTCAGACTGATTAAATAATTGATCGGTGTATCCCCTGTAATTTCCTTGTAAATTTTGGTTACATAGGTTGTGCTTAAATATGTATACCGCGCAATCTCTTCCACCGAAATCTTTTTCATATAGTTCTCCTGAAAATAATGGCTGATCGTCTGCGCAATTGTATTTTTATCATACATCTTAAGCTGAAAATAGTCCTGAATATTGCCCGACCGCTGCGGCGAAAGCTCTTTTAACACCAATACCAAAAACTGCTGGCTCAAAACCTTTGTCATCAGATCCCAGCCCACATCCTTCTTTTCCTGTGTAGTGATAATCTCATGATAACAATTATATATTTCATGCTGATATTTACGAATGGGCATCACAGAGCTGCAAATCGGGATATAGTTCTGTGGGTATCCTTTTATATTCAAATTTTCAATTCCTAAATTAAAAACCGTAGCCTCGTTTTTCCCCTGCGAAGCTGTATGACGGTGCAACGTTCCCGGATTGATGATCACCAGATCTTCCTTTTTCGCCTCAAATTCCTGTCCGTTGATCACAAAAGTGCAGCGCCCTGATACAATATATTGAATTGTTAAAAAATCATGAGTATGCTCTGGTACTTCATAGACCGTTTTATTTTTATAGTGAAACATCACCTTAGGGTTAAATTCTTCCGTCGCAATTTCCATATTACACATGCTGCTTTTTCCCTCTCTATCCAATCCTGTTTTCCTTTTCTTCATGCTATCAGTATATCATTTTGATTTTTTGAATGCAACTCATGATTCCAATAATATCAAAGAAGCACTGGCCGTTCCTTTAAAGAACAGCCAGTGCTCTCTTATTTTTTCTGCAAAGCAGCTGCTTACATCATACCCATGCCAGCGCCGGCAGCCGGATTCACCGGAGCCTCCGGCTCAGGCTTATCAGCTACCACTGCCTCCGTTGTCAGGAAGGTGCCGGCAACAGACGTTGCATTCTGCAGTGTCGTACGTGTTACCTTAACCGGATCAATAATACCGGCAGCTACCATATCTACATATTCATCTGTGAGTGCATTATAGCCAGTACCCGTAGCAGCCTCCATCAGCTTATTGACAACCACAGATCCTTCTGTTCCTGCATTAGTCGCGATCTGACGAACAGGAGCCTCCAGCGCCTTAACAATAATCTCCGCGCCTGTCTTCTCGTCTCCCGCCAGTGTATCAGCCAGCTTCTTCGTATCCTGAATAGCATGAATGAAAGCACTGCCGCCGCCGCAAACGATGCCCTCTTCTACAGCCGCACGCGTTGCTGCTAAAGCATCCTCCATCCGCAGCTTTTTCTCCTTCATTTCTGTTTCTGTAGCTGCTCCTACTTTGATCACAGCTACGCCGCCGGCCATCTTTGCCAGACGCTCCTGCAGCTTTTCACGGTCAAAATCAGAAGTTGTCTCCTGAATCTGAGCCTTGATCTGCTCCACGCGAGAAGCGATCGCCGCCTTATCGCCCATACCATCCACGATAATGGTATTTTCCTTCTGAACCTTAACAGACTTTGCACGGCCAAGCATATCCAAAGAAGCATCCTTCAGCTCAAGACCAACCTCCTCAGAGATCACACGACCGCCGGTCAAGATGGCGATATCTTCCAGCATTGCCTTTCTTCTATCACCAAAGCCAGGTGCCTTCACAGCCACACAATTGAAGGTGCCGCGCAGCTTATTCACTACCAAAGTAGCCAAGGCCTCGCCTTCAACATCCTCTGCGATAATCAGCATTCTTGCGCCGGTCTGCACGATCTGCTCCAGCAGCGGCAAAATTTCCTGAATGTTGCTGATCTTTTTATCGGTAATCAGGATATACGGATTATCCAGATTAGCTTCCATCTTATCCATATCGGTGCACATGTAAGCAGACAAATATCCTCTGTCAAACTGCATACCTTCTACCAGATCCAGCTCCGTGTTCATGGTTTTGGATTCCTCTACCGTGATGACGCCATCATTGGAAACCTTCTCCATTGCATCAGCGATCATATTGCCGACTTCCTCATCTCCAGCAGAGATAGCGGCTACCTGCGCAATATGCTCCTTGCTGCTAACCGGCGTGCTGATTGCCTTGATGCTCTCAACAGCCTGATCCGTTGCCTTTTTCATACCTTTACGCAAAATAATTGCATTCGCGCCGGCCGCAATATTTTTAAGGCCCTCATGAATCATAGCCTGCGCCAGCACGGTTGCTGTCGTGGTACCATCGCCGGCCACGTCATTTGTCTTAGTCGCAACCTCCTTAACCAGCTGCGCTCCCATATTCTCAAAGGGATCCTCCAGCTCAATCTCCTTTGCAATCGTCACACCGTCATTGGTAATCAGCGGAGCACCAAACTTCTTATCCAGCACTACATTACGGCCTTTCGGTCCCATGGTTACTCTTACGGTATCAGCCAACTGATCTACGCCGCTTTGCAGCGCGTTTCTTGCCTCAATTCCAAATTTAATTTCTTTAGACATAACTCAGACCTCCTAAACTTTTTATTCTTCTACAATCGCCAAGATATCATTCTGCTTCAAAATAATGAACTCTTCGCCGTCCAGTTTCACTTCGGTTCCTGCGTATTTAGAATACATTACCTTCTGGCCAGGCTTTACTTCCATCTTAATCTCTTTTCCATCGATCACACCGCCGGGGCCTACTGCAACTACTTCTGCCTCCTGGGGTTTTTCTTTTGCGCCGCCGGTCAACACAATACCGGATTTTGTTGTTTCAATTGCCTCTAATTGCTTTACAACCACTTTGTCTCCCAATGGAACTAATTTCATTTAAACTAACCTCCTATACGCATGATCGTTTTAACTCTCTTGTTAGCACTCACCTCTATCGAGTGCTAACCAACTGTGCTATATCTTATTCTTTTTACCTGCACATATCAACCCGAGATATTTAAAAATAAATCAGATTATCTTTAATTAACTTACTTTATCTCTGTTTATCTTTATTTTTCTCCATTTTAAAAAACTTATTTGACTTCCCCCTCCACCCTTTATATAATACAGATACTATCATCCGATCTCTGGAGGAAAACATGGCAACCGGCATTATCTGTGAATACAACCCCTTTCATAAGGGACATCTATACCACATCCAAACCACCCTTGCCCGCACGGCAAACGCTCCCATCATTTGCGTAATGAGCGGCCACTATGTGCAGCGGGCTGAACCAGCTCTGTTTGACAAGTGGACCCGCACGCGTATGGCCCTTGCCGCCGGTGCCTCGCTCGTTCTTGAGCTCCCCACCTATTACAGCACCGCCACTGCCGAATGGTTCGCTTTTGGCGCGCTTTCCCTGCTGCACAGCACCGGCCTGATCCAAACAATCAGCTTTGGCATCGAAAACCCCAGCGAGCTTCCTGCTTTGCAGGCCGCCGCCTCCCATTTGCAGCCCGAATCTCCGCAATATCGCAGGCTCCTGCGCTCATTTCTGGCTGAGGGCGCCGGATTCGCCCATGCCCGCAGCGCCGCTCTTGAAAAGCTGACACTCCAGCCTTTGTCTTTGGAGGCGCCCAATACCATTCTCGTTCTTGAATATCTCAGGGCGCTCAAAAAGCTCCACTGGCATCCTGCACTGCTGCCTCTGCACCGCGTTTCTGCCGGGTACCATGACCCTTCCTTAGAAGCTGCCTGTCCCTCTGCCACTGCCCTGCGCCGCCTGGCGGCAAAGGGGACCGATATCTCGCCTTATCTGCCCGATTGCTGCCGGAGTGCGTTACCGGCCAGCTCTGTTTTTCCCGCAGACCTTTTCTCCGCGCTTTCCTATCGCCTATGCTTTCATACACCCGATACACTTCGCGAGATTGATGAGGTTGCCGAAGGGCTCGAGAACCGGATTCTTGCTGCAGCCCGCCATTATCCGGATTATGAAGCCTTGCTATCGCTTCTGAAGACCAAACGCTACCCCACTTCCCGCCTGCGGCGGATTTTGCTTAACATTCTTTTGGATATTAAACGTAGTGAGAAGGCTGCGCTGCGGTTTGAAGAGGGGCCGGCTTATATTCGGGTGCTGGGCTTTCGCAGAGATCAGCAAGCGCTTCTGTCGCAGCTTACATCCTCTGCCTCCCTGCCTGTGGTTACCAATCTTGCCAAACAGCTGCCGCAGCTTCCTCCCCGGGCTAAGGCCATGCTGCAAAATGAGATTCAATTTTCGCACGTTTACGCAACTTCTCCCCCAAGACTATCACGTGACTGTGAATACCGCATGCCTTTAGTCATCTTAGACTGATCTCTAAAACAAATCGGCCGTATGAAGAGTAGCTTCATACGACCGATTTTTAATAATTGAGTTTATGAATGTGTGCGTTTGCTGCTAATATAGGCTGCCGCTGTAATGATGCCCTGCAGCACAGCAGCGATGGCCATCAGCCATGTCCACCCATCTGTAAATGCCATCGCACCGGCAAAGGATGTGGTAAGACTAAACACAACAATGCCAACAACTGCCGGAATCACGCCGAGCAGATAGGCTGCGCCCTTCTTCTTGACCAGCATCTTGATCAGCACCATGATCGCTCCAGCGATGCCGCCGAGCATCAGAATCAGATTTAATAGCGACCATGTCTCTTCTGCCGCTTCCTCTATTTCCGGTGTCGGGGCTAACGGAACCTCCGGCTCATCAATGGTCTGCTCCGGTGATGCCAATGGGGTTTCATTTTCTTCCACCTCAACGGTAGGCGCTGTAGGTGTCACCGGCTGTTGCTGCTGTACGGCCGGTGCCGCAGGTGTTACTGGCGGCGTTGGCGTCTGAGCCGGTACAACCGGTGCCGTTGGCGTGGTTGGCTCATTGGGTGTGGTTGGCGTAGCAGGCACTGTCGGCTCTGTTGGTGCAACAGGTGTCGTAGGTGTTGTCGGTCCACCCGGATTTTCCGGTACTTCCGGCTGGTTCTCTACCCATGTCGCTGTAAAAATCAGATTACCTTGTTCGTCTGCAGTCTGTACCCATCCGTCAAATGTAAAGCCTTCACGCGCCGGAGCTGCCGGATAATCGTCTTCTGTTACCGGATTTTCTGACGTGATTCCCGTCATTGCTTTCAGGATCGTATCATTATATCCATTCACCCATGTGGCTGAAATCGGTGTCTCCATTACACGCCACTGCGCAGTAATGACATATACTCCGCTTGCGCCTTCCACAGGCTCTGACCATCCGTCGAAATGATATCCTTCACGCACAGGCTCTGCCGGGAACTGAACGCCCGCCAAATCATTTAAAGAACGCAGCAGATATTCTGTCTGCAAAGTATGATTCATCCCGTCATGCCAATGCACGGTAATACAATCCTGCGCGCGCACCAGATACCGGTCTGCCGGTAAAGAGGTCGTACCATACTGCTCGGCACAAACTCCCATCAGCTCTACATCATCACTGTAGGTTCCGCCTGTAACGCTCACCTGTACACTGCCGTCACTGGCGGCGCCATTTTCTGTTCCCAAGAAGAAAACCTCGCCACTTGATGTGAAATCGCCTCCGTATACATTCAGAACATGATCTGCATTCTGATAAGGAAGCGCAATGAGGTGAGCGCTTTCTGTCGGATTGGCAGAAAGGAAGCTGCCTCCATAGATATCCGTATGGCCTGCCGCAGAAAGATACAGCAGCGAATTGAATTTTTCGGCTCCGACAACATCTCCTGTCTGATAGGTATTGTGTGTGGTGTATGTGCCGCCATAAATTGTCAGGCGGGACGTCGCTTTCAAATTATTCATTCCTACCGCAGAAGCAAATACATCGACAACCGGACCTGTCTTGGCATCCTCATCTCCCAAAACAGCGATGCCGCCATTGGAGATCACAACTCCGCTTGGTCCCGTGGTAATATTTCCTATCATGCAGCTATTGACCGCGCGAATGGTTCCGGCTAGCATCGTTAGCTTTGCATCCGCCCCGGTAGCTGTTAATATGCCATCGTTAGAAGCTCCCTCGGCAATGAATGTGCCATCCTCAATCACTGCTTCTTGCCCGGCTTCCACAACAACGATCTTACAGTTCGTGCGGGCATCGGCTTCCCCGAACAGATGCGCTCCGTCCTGCATGGTAAAGGTGCCGTTTTCAATGATCAAGCTACCCTCTGCCACAGTGAAGGCCGGATAAATTGTCTGTGCGTTCACATATCCATTTCCTGTAACCGTAACGGTCTTGCCATCCACAATGGTAATCGAGCTTTTAGGCATCATAGTAACCGTACACCCATTCAGATTGAGCTGAACGGTTTTATCGATATTGATTCTCGATGCGACAGGCGCTTCTTTCAAAAGCTCAACCACATCGCCATCCTCTGCATGAGCCAGCGCATTGGCAAGCGTCACATACAGCGTTTCGCCAATGCGTGCTACGGCATCTCCTTGCGTAAGGGGACGTACAATATAAGTACCATCCTCCTGCGCAAAACGGCCGTGTGTAATCGGGAGCACGAAATAATTCACATCATTGTTGATGATGTTTTTCTTTTCGGTAATATCACGATACAAATGCTGTGTGCAGTAGGTGCCTCCAATGATCTGCGTATTTTCTGAATTATAGTCATAGATTCCATATGTGTTTCTTTTATAGGTAAAATCTCCGCCGCGGACTGTCAGCTTATTTTGTCTTGGATTCTGAGATTCAGCCGTATCCATGCAATTATAGATCAGACCGCTTTCTTCCACTGTAAATACGCCGCTGTTAATCTCGGCCTCGCCGTAGTTGCACAAAGCCCATGCCGAGGCCTTAAATACGCCGCCGTTAATCACCGCATGTCCATAGGCCTCATTTTTCAGGTTAATTTTTCCGTGGTCAAATACACCGCCGTTGATGATCAGCTCGGCAAGCCTTGAATCCTCATTTGCCGCTGCATTGCCAATTCCATTCTGAATCAGACTGGAGTACGTACCATTTTGCAAAATGCTTACATCTTGATCATCATTGATCCCGTCTCCAATTGTCATCATGCCTCGGTTCACAACGGTATAGTAGGAATTACCGTTTGCCGTATCCGTTCCGCTTTCCTGGCTGCGGGTAAGCGTTCCACTATTGATCTTTACTGTACCCTCATTCCAAAGCGCGGCAGCCTGATGGCTGATATTATCAACTACGCCACTACCCTCCAGCACAAGGCTTCCGCCTTCTTTCACGATAATGGTATGGTTCTTCTTGCCCTCTACATTTGTAATCGTATGACCATTCAGATTCAATGTAATTATGTCATCTGCTTCAATCGTAATGCATTCCTGCACATTCTCCAGAAGCTCAACCGTTTGCTCTGCTCTGGCCGCTGCTATCGCTTTTGCAAGAGTAGGATACGTGGTATCGCCGATCCGTGCCACTTCGATCCTTTTCACAAGAACCTTTCCGTCCTCTTGCAAAACAGCCTGATACTCATCCTGCGCATAATACAGGTCCGGATCCTGCGTATAATAGCCGCCTGTAACGGTAATCTTCTGATTCTCTGAAGCAACAGCCTGCAGCTGATCTGCTGCTACTCCCTGATCTGGATTTCGGTCATTTTTTCTGCTGATATAGGTTCCACTATAAAGCTGGATATCAATCTCAGAGTCAGGGCTATCAGACACCAGGTTATGCTCATACACTGCATATTCGCCAATGACTGTGCTTTCTTTAATCTCAACGTTAATTTGAGGATTTCTAACATGTCTGGATATCGCTACGCCCACGCCGTGCGTCGTATTGCCATTCGTTGAAGGCCGGTAATCAAACTGCCATGTTCCCTCAATAATGCTGTCACTAATTCCAAGGTCGCCGCCGCGAATCTCAATTCCGGTAGTCCCTCGTACCGTTGCATTCGTAATATAGGTTCTGTCATGATCATTAGGCAGGAACATGGCCGGTCCCATATTGGCATAGACCTCGGCTCCGCTTTCGATCTCAAACTGACATTCGCCGATATTATCAATCGCATTATTTCCTGTGATTCCATATACGCCCAGCGCCCCCGTGGCCTCTACCTTTCCGGCCACACGGACAAGCGTGCGCTGCCCCTCCTTGGCTATCGCCAGGATGGCCGCTGCGCCCGATCCCTCAAACCAGCTATCGGCATGCGATCTAACGGTAGCTCCCTGATGGATGATGACAGCCGCATTTTGTGCTACGATTCCATAGCCGGCTGTTCCTTCAACCACTACATTGGATTCTACCATCAGCTCGCAATTGCTAACCTGTATCGTTCCTTTTTTACCAGCATCAACCGCTCTGACCGTTCCTTCACCCTGACTTGACGCAAGCGTCAACGCTTCATTCGGCGCATTTACCTTAAAGACGGCACATCCAATTGCTGTAAGGGTATGCCCATTCAAATCCAGCGTAAGCATTTTTTCAATCTGAAGCGGTTCTTGTATTTCAATATCGTCTAATAGCGTAATCCTATTGCTCTGCGCTGCTTTGAGCACGGCTGCCAAAGGTCCGTAATTTCCCTGTGCATCCATCGCCTGCGCTTTAACTGTACCTGTACCTAGAGCAAAGCTTCCTGATCCTTCTACCAGAAGCGTTGACGCATCCTGCGCAAGATCCTCCATCAAAATTCCATCGAGCGTTAAGGAAGCCCCTTCTTGAATTAAGAATAACGGCTTTTTCGATCCTTCCTTACGCCATACTTTTTCACCCGTCAGCGTCAAATAAAGGCCTGTCGGAATCACCAGCGGCTCATCGCTGCCAAGACAAAATGCCGTCTTCACCTCAACACGTTGCTGACCTTGCAATGTCTTGAGTGTCCGTCTTATTTCTCCTGGCGTGAGCGTAATCGTTGTATCGACCGCTTCCCGCTCTTCTTCGTTATCATTTTCCTCTGCTTGAGATGTCTCCTCTGATGACTGTATGATCGGCTCAGGGCTATTCGGCTCATCATTCGCGGCAAACGCCGGAATATTGAGCGTGCTGAGTACCATGATCATCGTCAGTACCACAGAAAAAAGCTTTGATGATCGACTGTGTCTTCGCATCCCATTGATCCCCTTTCATTTATAATATAGTCCCTCTTTGATTTGTTTGTTAAAACTCTACAAAAATAGACTTTAACAAACTTTTATTCTCAAAGTATAGCATAATATTCTTCAAACGCAACATATTTTTATATAATTTATAATATTTATCAAAAGGACCGATTAAAACGAAAAAATCGTCTTAATCGGTCCTTTTACTTACTTACTTTCTTTATCAAATAGGCTCATTTCTGAAATGGATTCCCAGCCAAGAGGTAGACACCTCGTAGGCGGCGCTTGCTGTGTCATAAAATGCATTATAATCGCTGGTGCGCATGCTGGATTCTGTTTTAGCCTGCCACACAGGTATATCGGCGCCCACATAATACATCACATGGTATCCGTAATTGGTTTCTACAATATCGGTATCGCCAGCTTTACGAGCAGCGTCAAAGCACCAGTCATTAAAATTCGTGACCATTTGCCCCGGCTGCACACGTTCATATAAGCCTCCGGCGGCCTGTGATGCTGTGTCTGCTGTATTTTCCGAAGCCAGCTGCGCAAAGCTCTCTTCGTTTGCGCTGCCTTCTTTCCACTGTTTTAAAAGCGCTTCTGCCTGTTCTTTGCCCGTCTTTTTGGCGTCTTCATTTTGCATATCGGATACACTAACCAAAATATGCCGCACATTGACGGTTTTCGTTTCGTCCCGTTTCATGGGCTGCACCATATACACAACATAAAAGCTTTTGCCGTCGTCTGTCTCTATCAAAGCTTTATCGCCAGCCTTTACTTCCTCGCTGAACGCCCATTCAGCTACCTTGCTGTTCAAATAATTAGCTGATGAATACTGCACATTTTCCATCAACGAGGTATCCTTCGCTTCGACACCTTCTGCCGCTGTCTCCTGTGCCTTTTTAAGTGCTGCTTCAGAGAAGGACTGCTCATCACTTACTTTATCAAAAAATTCCTCGGCACTCTTTTTAGCTTCCTCTGCCGTTACTCCCAGACTCGTCTCAGAGGGATCCACCGCCTTAAAGCTTTCAACTCTAAAGCTAGTTGTCGTAAATTCATTTTTATGTTCTTTGTAATAAGCCTCCAGTTGCTCCTTGCTGTACTGCGGCTCATCCGTTTTATAATCCTTGTAAGACTGTGCCAGCAGCTCGCGCTGAACACACTGCTTAAATAGCTCCAGATTAAAACCGGTTCCATAATTTTGGGCCAGATACTCATCCGCCTTCTGTCCCTTGGCATCAGCAGCCTGCTTAACCTGCTCCAGCAGCTCATCCACCTTTTTTTGTTCCTCTTCTGGCAGCGTATAGCCGTTTTTCTCTGCTTCCGATGCCAGCACAACAAGCTGTGTTAACTGGGCTATCGCATTATTGCTGAAATATTCTGCATAGGTCTGATCTTCAGACATATCCTGACTTTTTAAGGAACGGTTTAAGTTGATCGGTACATTTTCCGCACCTACATAGGATACCATCGTCTGATAATAATTGCTGAATGATGTCTGATAATAATAGCTGTACTCAGCCGTACTGATCTTGGTATCACCAATGGTAACAGCTGTAAGCCATCTTTTAGTGATTGCCAGCTGCGGCAAAACAAGGGCGGCCACCAAAAGGACGGCAGCGACTGCCGCGCTGATAACCTTTATTTTCTGCTTTGTTTTATACTTAATTTTAGCATTTGCTCTTTTGCGATTCAATTCTCGTCTCTTTTGAGCTTCTTTTCTTCTCTGGTCAATCTTGGATTGCGTATCGGACATGGTCTTACCAACCTTTCAATCTAGTATTGATCTGCTCTTTTAAAAGGACAGATAACTATAGGCATTATAGCACCATCTGTTTTAAAAAGCAATGTCACATCCCTAAAATCTGACAAATTACCAGCGTCATCGCCGCCGCTGTCCCTCCCTGCAAGATCTTTAGCATTACATAACGTCCGGCCGCAACCGGCGCTTTTTCTGCTGCTGAAAGGCTCTGCAGAATTACGCATAAGCCGGAAAAATTCAGCAGAAAGCTGCAGGCTGTCAGCTTCCATTTGATTGGCAGCTTAGCTACGGCAATAAGCCGCAGTCCGTTTGTCATTTCTAAAAAGCTGCCTAAATAGCCGGGAATCCATTGAAGCATTACAGAAAAAAGCGCAATGAAACCAGCCACTTTTAGCATGAGCTCCGCGGCATTTCCTACAGCATCTCCTAAGAGCCGCCCCAGTCCTGCCTGCGGCAAAGCTGCCGGCAGCGTCTGATTTTCCCGCTTTGCGGGATGTCTTTTATTTTGAATTCTGAAGCGTCTATGGGTAAACAGCAGGGTGAGAACAGCGGCACCTGCCCACTGAATAAGCAGGAGCATGTAGCCATAGTACACATTCTCTAAAAGCCCGACTCCGAGTGTGCCGATGACAAAGAGCGGGCCTGCCATATTGCAGAGGGCTGCCAGGGCTGTGACTTCATCCCTGGGAATCTGCTTTTGCTGAAATAGCTGGGCGGCGGTCATGCTGCCTACCGGATAGCCTGAGATCATGCCGCTGATAAAGGTAAATATGCGCGGCGGCATACAAAAGAAGTTCTGCAGCTGAAGCAGCAAATTGATGCAGACTACAAAAGGAAGCTGTGAGGGCAGGACGACCTGATACCATAAGACGAGTCCTTGTTTGACTCCTTCCATGGCTTTTGCCGGCTGCAGCATTAAAAAGACTAAAAAAAGAATCACGCCTGCGATAAGCATGATTCTTTTCTTGATTATGAACATCATGACCGCCTCCAAAGACTTTGGTTTACTGTATGCCTCTAGAGGTGCGTATTATTACTATGTTGAAAAGCAAATATTTTTAATCTCTATGAATATTGAGCTCTTTGCGGTTCTGCTGCAAAATGCGGCTCTTTTGCTCGATGACTGCTGAAAAATCCTTTGCCTTAGCATCAATTGTACCGATGACTTCGTAAAGGCGCTCGTGCGTAAAGCTGGTCAGCTGCTTCATCTGATCGTCAATCTGCATAAGCAAATCGTCTGCATATTCTTTCGCACCCATCCGCATATCTTTAGAGACGCGTTTGGCATTTTCGACAATTTCTTCGGCCTGCGCGTATGCTTTACGCGTTACCTCATGCTCATTGATCATCTTAGCCCGCTCTTCTTCTGCTTCCTTGATCTTGCTCTCTGCTTCCCGCTGAGCCTCTACAATAATACGGTTTTTCTCCTCTAATACCCATTTTGACTGCTCAATTTCAGTAGGCATTTTCAAACGGATATCCGTAATCAAATCAAAAAGCTCTTCCCGGTCCACCAATACCTTGTCACTAAAAGGCACCGATTTGGCCTGTTCTAAAATTTCTTCAATACTCGCTAAAATCTCTTCAATTTCCATCTGACGATCCATCATGCTACCTCCTGAATTGATATATCTTCTCTAGTGCCTTTCTGGGAACAAAATGTTCCACATCCCCGTTATGCCGCAAAATGTCTTTTACGATCGTTGAACTAATGAATGAATACTGCACGTTTGTGGTTAAAAAAACCGTTTCCATCTCTGAATATAAATTGCGATTCGCCTGCGCCATTTGCAGCTCATATTCAAAATCTGTTACTGCCCGCAGTCCGCGAATCACCATGGTAGCCCCTTCCTGCCGAAGGAAATCGACCAAAAGTCCTTCAAAGGGACGTATCTCTACATTCGTTAAATGCGCTGTGGCCTCTTGCAATAATTCAATGCGCTGCTGCACTGAAAACATGGGACTTTTCGTACCGTTTAACAGCACGCCTACGATCAGTTTATCGACAATCTTAGCTCCCCGCTCGATAATGTCTAAATGCCCCAGCGTAACTGGATCAAAACTGCCTGGATATACTCCAACCCGCATGCACTGCTCTCTTTCTACTCTAAAGCCAGCCGAAAAAATGAAAACTTCGTAGTCTTATAGCACTTTTCCTTAATCAGTGTCAGCCCTGCAGCTGTTATTTCTGTTTCAGAAGAAGATTCTACAATCAAAATGCCTTCTGGCTTTAATAGTTTATATTCTGAGATCATGGCACAGATTTTGTCTTCCCATCCTTTTTGATAAGGAGGATCCATAAAAATCATATCAAATGTACGGCTTGCCTGACTTAGCTTCTGCAAAGCTTTTTCCACTGAAATAGGCCAAATCTTTGCTTTTTGTTCCATCTTTAAATTCTTAAGATTGGAAACAATACAGGAAAGTGCTTTTGAATCCTGCTCCGCCAGATCCAAGCTCTTCGCTCCTCTCGACAGTGCTTCTATTCCAATTGCGCCGCTGCCAGCAAACAAATCTAGAAATTCTGCCTGCGGTACGTCAAACTGAATCATGCCAAACAACGCTTCTTTTAAACGATCCGTCGTCGGTCTTGTATTCATGCCTTCCGGCGCCAAAAGCTTACGTCCTTTGGCACTCCCCGCAATGACTCGCATCATAAATCATAAGATCCTTTCTGCCCTACGAAAAGAAAAGGTGCCCTTGACCTCTTTCTTTTATTTTATAGATTATTTTCTAAATGTCAAGAATCGCGAACAAAAAATTACAAATATTTTACGATTTCTTTCTATATCCAGAAATTGTCACTTATAAAAGTAATAAAAACGCGCATTCTATTAGCGAACTCAAAACCGAAATTGATTTCCGGGCTTTGAGATTCAAACCGGTTTCCTGCTGATTCTCTCAGCCCGGAACCGAAAATACTATTTATTATTTTGGAGGAAATGATTATGTCTAGCAAATCTAAAAAAGCAGTTCCTGAAGCCAGCCAGGCTATGGAGCAGTTCAAGTATGAAGTAGCCAACGAGATTGGCGTTCCGTTGAAACAGGGTTACAACGGAGACCTGACTTCCGCTCAGAACGGTTATGTTGGCGGATATATGGTTAAGAAGATGATCGAGAAGGCTGAAGCAGACATGGCCGGCAAAAGCGGTTCCAAGTTCTAAGTAAGCCAATAGCGGGGAGCCTGCGCATATTCGCAGCTCCCCGTTTTAGGATTCAATTACTGCTTTTTCCCAGAATGCCTTTAATTCTTTAGCAATCCCCTCATGAGACAGCTGCTTTAAATTCGGATCGGAGAGCATCACGGTCTGTGCAAGCGCCTGCGCTTCTTTTAAAATCGCAACATCCCGGTACAGATCTGCCAGCTTAAAATCCGGCAGTCCATGCTGTCTAAGTCCAAATACATCGCCGGCTCCTCTGAGCCGCAAATCTTCCTCCGCAATAAAAAAGCCATCCGTACTGTCCACCATGATTTTCATGCGTTTGCGCGTCTGGGTCTGTTTGCTATCTGTAACAAGCACGCAATAGGACTCTGCCTTTCCTCTGCCGACGCGGCCCCGCAGCTGATGCAGCTGTGCCAGGCCAAACCGCTCGGCATTCTCAATAATGATAAGCGACGCATTGGGCACATTGACTCCCACTTCTATGACGGTCGTGGCAACTAAAATTTGTGTCTGTCCCTTTGAAAAGGCCTCCATGGCCGCGTCTTTTTCTGCGGCCTTCATCTGACCGTGCAGCACACCAACAGCCAGATCCGGAAAAATCATGCTTTGCAGAAAAGAGGCATACTCTACTGCTGAGCGCAGCTCTGCTTCCTTTTCCTCGCTCTCATCCTCTTCGACCATGGGACAGATGATATATACCTGATGGCCTAATGCAATCTGCTTTCTGATAAATCCATATAGCCGCTGTTCATAGGAGCGATCCACACAAAAGGTCTGAATTGGCGTCCTGCCCGGCGGCAGCTGATCCACAATGGAAATATCCATATCCCCGTATAAAATCATAGCCAGTGTCCGCGGAATCGGTGTTGCCGTCATGACCATTACATTCGGCGTTTTCCCTTTGCCCGCTAATGCAATGCGCTGTCTCACGCCAAACCGATGCTGTTCATCTGTGATAACTAAGCCCAGATTTTGATATACAACCGTTTCTGAAATCAGGGCATGTGTGCCAATCACCACTTGAATGCTGCCGTCTGCAAGCCCCTGCAGTGCCTCTCGCCTTTCTTTGCCCTTTATCGTCCCGGTGAGCAGCGCCGTGCGAATATGCATTTTGGCAAACCATTTTTGCGCTTCTGCCGCATGCTGCCTTGCCAGCACCTCGGTCGGCGCCATGAGCGCTGCCTGATATCCATTATAAGCGGCTGTATACATAGCGAGAAAAGCTAAAAGCGTTTTCCCGCATCCTACATCTCCCTGTATAAGACGGTTCATGGCCTGCTGCGCAGCCAAATCCTGCTTCACTTCCTGCCACACCCTTTGCTGCGCCTCCGTCAGCCGATAGGGCAGCTGATCAAGCCATGCCTTTTCCTTTTGCTCTTGACTGCTGATCTGAACCCCGCTTTCATTTCCTCCCATCTTACGCTTCATTTTATGCAGCGCAAGCTGCTGTACAAACAGCTCGTCAAACACTAACCGATGCCTGGCCTCCTCCTGCTCCTCAAAGCTTTCCGGATAGTGCATCGCACGCAGCGCCTGACTTTGCTCCATCAGATTCTGACGATAGGCAGGCGGCAGCGGATCCTTTTGGCTCTGCAAATAAGAAAGCGCATTGGCCACAGCGCTTTGCACCATTTTCTGTGTCAGTCCGCCGCCCAACGGGTAAATTGGTATAATCCCCGGCATCTCCTGCTCTGCCTTTTGTACCTGCGGTGAAGTGAGCTGAATCCGGTTATAATTTCTTTTAATTTTTCCTTTAAACAGATAAATTTGATCCTCCTGCAGGTTCTTAACCAAATACGGCTGGTTAAACCAGACGACAGCCAGCTCGCCTGTTTCGTCGGCAATCCTTGCATTTGTAATCGTCCATTTTCCTTTATGGAAATTGCGCGGGCCAGAAATAAGACGGGCGCGGATGACTACATCCTCGCCCAATTGAATATTGCTAATCGGAGTCCTGCTTCGCTCATCCAGATATGTGCGGGGAAAGTATGTCAGCACATCCATCACACTTTCCATGCCATTTTTAAAAAACAATTCCGCTCTCTGGTTGCCGATGCCTTTTAACTCTGTCAGCTTGATTTCATTTAATTCGTTCATTCGGTCTCTGTTTATTCGGCAGAAAGCAAGAAATAATACAATGGCTGGCCGCCTTCTTGAATCTCTACCTCTACCTCCGGATATTTCTCCTCAATATATTGCTGCAGCTCTTCAGCCTGCTGCTGCGTGGCCTCTTCTCCATAATATACCGTAAGGATACTGGTGGTATCGCTGATCATTTCATCTATCAGCTGCTCTGTTGTCTGCATAAGCTCCTGTCCCACCTTACAGATATCTTCATTCATCAGCGCCAAAATATCCTGCGCCTTAATGGAAAATTCTCCCATGTGTGTATCGCGCACAGCATAAGTGACGGATCCAGAAACAACAAGCTCCAGACTCTCTTTCATTTGCTCTTCATTAGCCTGTGCATTTTCTCCCGGCATATAGCTAATCATGGCTGAAATTCCCTGAGGAACGCTTTTGGTCGGAATTACATGCAGCTGCTTATCCTCCAATAGCTCGGCTGCCTGCTGCGCTGCCAAGATGATATTTTTATTATTAGGTAGTACAAAAACATGATCTGCATTTACCTTCTGCGCCGCTTCTAAAATATCCTCCGTGCTGGGATTCATGGTCTGTCCGCCGCTGATCACCTGATCAACGCCCAGCTCTTTGAAGATATTTTTCAAACCCTCGCCAACAGAAATCGTAATAAACCCGATCTCTTTGCGCGGCTCTTCCTTTTGGGGAATCTCCTGTGATGTGCTTTCCTGTGACATATCCAAAATATTCTGATGCTGTAAGCGCATATTATCTACTTTAATGCTGGAAAGACTGCCCATGCTGACGCCCTTTTGAATGGCCAGACCAGGATCATTCGTATGTACATGAACCTTGATCAGCTCTCCATCGGCTACTACAACTAAGGAATCGCCAATACTGCTCAGATATTCTCTGACCTCTGCTTCTCTGCTTTCCGCATCCTTTACGCCATCAACAATAAACTCTGTACAGTATCCAAACTCTATCGCCTCTGTAGAGAATACTGCCTGTGCACTCTCGCTCTTATGCCCTGCTGCTGCTTGAGCCGCGCCGGTCAGCGCAAGCAGTGGATCGATCATATCATCCTCTCTTTTCAAGGCCTCCAGCATGCCGTGATAGATAAATAAAAGACCTTTGCCGCCGGCATCCACCACTCCGGCTTCCTTTAGAACGGGCAGCATATCCGGTGTTTTTAACAAAATTTCTTCTCCGTATTCAATCGCCTGTGTCAGGACTTCTTCGATGTCATCCGACTGCAGCGCCACTTCCAGTGCTCTCGTTGCCGCCGCCTTCGCCACCGTTAAGATCGTTCCCTCTTTAGGCTTCATGACCGCCTTATAGGCTGTTTCCACACCGTTTTCCATTGCCGTTGCAAATGTGACAGCATTGATATCCTCACATCCTGTAAGACCGCGGGAGAACCCCCGGAACAGCTGCGACACAATTACGCCGGAGTTTCCTCTTGCTCCGCGAAGCGCTCCTGAAGAAAGCGCTTTTGATATCTCTGCAGCGGAAGTCTGTTCCGTTTTCAGAACCTCCTTCACCGCTGACGTCACCGTCAATGACATATTGGTGCCAGTATCCCCATCCGGCACCGGAAATACGTTCATTTCGTCAACCAATTTTTTGTTTGCTTCCAGCAAATTAGCGCCGGCTACCAGCATTTGACGAAATTTCTGACCGTTCATTGTATTCACCTACTTATTCCTCCCAGGCTTATGATCTTTCTTGATGATCGGTGCGGATCCCCTCAACATAAACACTGACATCCGTCACTTCAAGGCCAAGCATATCCTTAACCTTATATTTGACATTACTGATTAAATTATCTGCAATCGTTGAAATATTAGTTCCGTATTCAACAATAATATGAAATTCGATAGTAGTTTGATCTTCTGCCGTCCTGACCTTGATTCCCTTTGTCAGGCTTTCTCCCAGAAGCAGCTGGACAAGACCATCTTTTACATTCGTGGAAGCCATTCCTACCACGCCATAGCATTCTAGTGCGGCTAAGCCTGCTGCCTTGGCGATTACTTCGTCATCAATGACCACATTCCCAAACTCTGTTGTGAATCTAGCTGCCATCTCCTAACCTCCCTTTCACTTTTCAGCTTTTCAGCTGCTTTGCGCTATGCTCTTATTATACATGATAAGTTCAGTTGTTACAAGCTTTTTACAAAATAAAAAAATCGAGCGACTTCAGCGAATACGCCGCTTTTCTCGCTCGATTCTTTTATTTATTTTAGATGATATGAAGATCTGTTTATGCGCGGGTAACCTTGTTGGACTTCAAGCAAGTTGTACATACATGAAGTGTCTTAGGAGTTCCATCAACAATCGCCTTTACAGTACGAATATTGGGCTTCCAGATTTTATTAGATCTTCTATGAGAATGGCTCACCTTCTTACCAAAGTGTACGCCTTTCTGACAGATGTCACATTTTGCCATGACTGCACCTCCTTCATTCATCATCGTCATTCGGTATGATTTGACTTTACAAGTCTTTCTTCCAAAACATAACGGGTATATTCTAGCAGAACTTTTCCTCAATTGCAAGATATTTTTTCATTTTTCTCTGGAAAATTCACAGCTTTCTGTATCCTCTGTGCTTCTCATGACCATCAGGTAGCCTTTTTTTAAATGCAGCCTTCCTGCTTCCGCACAAATTTCATTGCTAATCCCTCTGCACTCTCCCAGATGCAGCACTGCATTCTGCAGCGGGTATGCAAAGCCTTGCAGATCAATTCCCTCGGCATCTCCCATAAACGGAATCAGCGAAATATATTTCTGTTCGCAGCGTTTCTCCCATATCATATCGGATTCTCCCTGAATGAGCATAATTTCATTTAGTCCATCCAGCAGCCTTGCCTGAACGCCTCGCTTCAGCGCTGCATACAGCAGCGAGATATTGGCCATCGTGTGATCCATACGGCTGCCAATGCCCCCTACCATCCAAAGCTCATCTTCAGGAGCTGCTTCATCCAAAGCCGCCCAGACTGCCAGCTCTGAATCCGTATAATCCTTTCTGGTCGAAAAGGTTTTCATCGCAATCCCTTTTTGCTGATAATACTGCAAAATTTCTTCTGCTACCGAATCGAAGTCTCCCAGCATATAATCAGGCTCTATCCCCAGCTCATATGCCCAGTTCAGGCCGCTATCAGCGGCAATCACCCGCTCGAAGCACTGCTTTTTCAGCTGCACCCGCAAGCTCTCCAATCGATGCACCGTTCCGCCAAGCAATACCAGTTGTTTCATAGGAGCCCCTTCAGCTGCTTAAACTGCCGTTTCGCCTGCTGCATATTGTCCTTTGCTCCTGCAGCATTAAAAATTGCCGATCCCATGACTAAAATATCAGCCTCCGCTACCTGCATCATATTGGCCAGCTTTACGCCTCCATCCACTTCAATGAGGATTTGCTTGCCCAGCCGTGCAGCCATTCGCCGAAGCTCTGCAATTTTACGGCTTACCGAAGGAATCATCGCCTGTCCGCCAAACCCGGGATCTACGCTCATCAAAAGCACCATATCTAGCTCCTCCAGCACTGCTTCCAGTACATTTACAGGTGTGCCCGGATTGATGGCGCAGCCTGCCAGTACATCATCCCCTAATGAATGGATCTTCTCAATCGTCCGATGAATATGGGGACAGGTCTCCCAGTGTACTGTCAGGATATTAGTCGTTCCCTTTCCCTTTGCTGCCTCATAAAATTCGCTTAAATAAAGCTCCGGATTCTCTATCATTAAATGGATATCAAAGTCGATGTCCACTGCACTGCGAAGCATTCTAATCATCGCTGGCCCCATTGTGATATTAGGGACAAAATGGCCGTCCATGATATCCAGATGCAAAAGCTCACAGCCTCCTGCTGCCACGCTCTGAACCTCTCCTCGCATGTTTCCAAAATCTGCAGCTAAAATGGACGGGGCAATTTGCGCTTGATTCATTTTCATTCCTCCGTTTCATCCAGTACATCCTATAAACATCACTTCTTTATGCCATATTCCGGATGTTCCTTTTGATATAGCTGAATTTCCTCGTAGATTTTCTGGTAATTTTCATAGCGGAGCCTTGAAATGACTCCCTTTTCTACCGCCTGCCTCACCCTGCAGTCCGGCTCTGTACGATGCTGACAATCCGGGAACCGGCAGGTCCCCAAATAGGGTAAGAACTCAGGATAATATTCCGCCAGCCGTTCATGGCTCCACTCTTGCATATAAAATGAACTAAAGCCAGGCGTATCCGCAATCCAGCCGGCTCCCTCTTTTAAGGGAAGCAGCCTTGCATGCCGAGTCGTATTCTTGCCTCTGGCAATTTTTTCACTGAGCTGCCCCGTTTCTTGATCAGCGCCCGTCAGTGCGTTAATCAGAGAGGATTTACCCACCCCTGAAGGCCCTGCCAAAACGGTAATTTTATTTTGCAGCCTATTACGCAGCTCCTGCATATCTGCTTCTCTTTGTTCATAAGTGCTTACCTGATAGACCGGATATCCTGCCTGCTGATAAGCAGTTTTCGCTTCCTCGAGCATCTCTGTGTGCGCCATATCCCAAAGATCAGCTTTATTTAGAATAATCACAACCGGAATTTTCTGTTTTCCTGCTTCCAGCAGGAACCGATCCAGCAGCATGAAATGGGGCTGCGGATTGCACACGGCAAATACAACCAAAACCTGATCGATATTAGCGGCCGCCGGTCTAATCAGCGCATTTTTTCTCTCAGCAATTGCTTCCAGGTAATGCTCCTCCGATACGCTCACCCAATCTCCAATCAGCGGAACCTGCTTCTGCTTCCGAAAAATGCCTCTGGCTTTGCAGCGAATATAGCCCTCTCCTTCCAGATACACCTCATAATTTCCGCCAACACCGGCAACAATGATTCCTTCTTTTGTCATCTATTTTTTCACTTTTTCACTCATGATCAGACCGTCATTCAAATACACTTCCACTCTCTCGGTTCCTGCCGGATAATTAACCTTGAGCGCCTTTCCAGGGAAAAGTTCAAATGTAGAATAGGAAATCTGATTATCATAAATTTTGGTCGCCTGATTGTCTGCATCATATGCCTGCACCACCAATCGTCCTCCATCTCCTTCTTTAGCAAACAGCTGTGTGATAGAAATGGTTCCTCCATTGGTCGAGGCACTGCTCTCCTGCGGCCCCTTGCTAACCGTGATATCAATGGGTGTGTTTTTAAGCACCTCTGTATTTTTCTCTGTGCCTTGATTGATAACATAGCCTTCTGGATAGGTATCGTTAAACTCTGAACTCACCTGACCTACATCAAGGCCCTGCTCCTTCAGCTTCGCGATCGCCTCCTCCTGCGGCAGATTTGTAACATCAGGCACGGGGACAAAGCTCTGCTCTTTTCCTACACTTACATAGAGAATCACCGATATATTATCCTTAATTTCCGTATCCTCTGCCGGTTCCTGAGAAATAATATTTCCCACTTCAACAGTCTCATCGTTTCTTCCTTCTGTCTGGAAATGAATTCCTCTGCGATTGAGTTCTTCTCTCGCTGCCTCGTAGGCCATGCCCTCTACCTTTGGCATTTTGACTACTTCTCCCCCACTTTCAGAGGCACTGCTTTCCAGCTGGCTGGACTCCTGTATAAGGCTGCTTTCCAGTCCTGCAGAAGATTCCCCCGCTGGACTTTTGGTAAGCGCTTGCTTAAGGAGAACAATCAAAAGCACCAACAGTAAGATACTGAGCACTGCGCCGGTGATGACCAGATTTTTTCTCCTTCTCTGCTGACGCCGTCTTTGCTCTCTCTGGGCAATCAGCATCTGTCTCTCCCTTTCCTGTTCTTCCGGGGATTTCATCGGCGGCCGGTTACGGTTGATATAATCCCCGCTACGGGACGTCGCAACCTCCCGGATCCGATAGCCGGGATTTTTATAAACCCGCTTCATATCCTGAATGAGCTCATCAGCCGTTTGGTACCGAAGATCGGGACGCTTCTGTGTAAGCTTAATGATAATATCCCTTACACCCGGCCAAATTTGTGGCGCCAATCTTTGCGGATCTGGAAGCGCATCATGCAGGTGGCACATAGCCACGGCAACGGGTGTTTCTGCTGTAAACGGCAGCTGTTTCGTCACCATTTCATACATGCTGATTCCTAACGAATACAAATCACTGCGCGCATCCACAAAGCTGCCCCTTGCCTGCTCTGGCGAAAAGTAGTGAACCGAGCCCAGCGCCTCTCCCTGATTGGTAATCGTGGCTGAGGTTGCTGCTTTCGCAATTCCAAAATCTGTTACCTTGACATCGCCCTGCGGCGTTACCATAATGTTCTGTGGTTTAATATCCCGATGAATGATTCCGTTTGTATGTGCTACCTTAAGCGCTTCTGCAATCTTAATCGAAATTTTCAGTACTTCTTCTGAGCTTAGCATATCGCGGCGTTTAATATATTCCTTCAGCGTAATGCCATCGATATACTCCATAACAATAAAATCAATATAAAATTCCTGCCCCAGATCATATACGGCCACGATATTGGGATGCGTTAAGCTGCCGGCGGCAAGCGCCTCTTTGCGGAATTTGGAAAGTACCGCTTCGTCCTCTGCATACTCATGCTTGAGCACCTTCAGCGCCACCATCCGGCGCAGCTTATAATCTTTTGCTTTATATACAATGGCCATACCGCCGCTACCAATTTCTTCTACAATTTCATAGCGGTTTACCAATACTCTGCCTGGCTCAAGCATTGTCCCCTTCCTCCCCCGTAAAGTCAATTACGATAACCGATATATTATCTTTGCCTCCGTTATCGTTGGCCTTCTGTACAAGATGCTCCGCCACCTCGGCTACGGTCTTCTTCTCAGAAAGCATGTTTAAAATCTCCAAATCCGTCACCATATTGCTCAATCCGTCCGAGCACAAAAGCACGCGGATCAAATCGCTCGCCTCAAGCTTAAAATCATCTATCTCTACTGTCTGATCAATGCCGACTGCCCTTGTGATCATGTTTTTCTGCGGATGCACACGGGCCTCTTCTTCTGTAATCATGCCCTGCTTTAACAGCATCTCCACGATGGAATGATCCTCTGTTACCTTTTCAAGTGACATAGGCCTCTGTCCTGCACGATTCAGCTGATATAACCGGCTATCTCCCACATTGATGCAATATAGTGCGCTGTCACAAAAGGTAGCCGCCACAAAGGTAGTTCCCATCCCCTGATAATCTTCAGATTCCTTGGACAGCTCATACACCTGCCGATTCGCTTCTCCCAGTGCCCGGTGCATAAGCTCAAAAATATCATCCGCCTCCAGAGAATGCTCCTTGATATATTCTACAAATCTACGTACGGCTTCTGCCGAGGCCAGATCTCCTGCTTTATGTCCGCCCATCCCATCGGCTACGATAAACAGATTGGGCAAAACGCCCACTGGCTCTTCAGAGCAGAATATCGTATCCTGATTCATCTTTCTTACCTTTCCTACGTCGCAGCGTGCTGCCGCCACTGCTTTTTTGCTCTTAATTGCCTCTTCCATCCGTTTTCCTTTCCGCCTTAGCTCTCAGCTGTCCACAGGCCGCATCGATATTTTTTCCCATCTCCCGGCGCACCGTCACCGGCACGTGCCGTTCATTTAATACCTGTACAAAATGCTCAATGGTCTCCGGCGACGGCCGTTCAAACCCGCATTCCTTTACTGGGTTCACCGGTATTAGATTGACATGACAAAGCATGCCCTTCAGCCGGTCTGCCAGCTGATGTGCACAGTGTCCGGTATCGTTAATCCCCTTAATTAACAGATATTCAAAGGTAAGCCGCCGATTCGTTTTTTCTATATAATAGCGGCAGGCGTCCATCAGCTCTTTTAAGGGCACTGCCTCTGCAATGCGCATAATCCGCTGCCTGATCGCATCATTAGGGGCATGAAGTGAAATGGCCATCGTAATCGGCAGATTCAGATCGGCCAAATCCCGCAAACGACTGGTAAGTCCGCAGGTGGACACTGTAATACTGCGCAGACTTAGATTTTTTCCTTCCGGCTGATGGATCAGCTCCAAAAACCTAAGCAATGCTTCATAATTATCCAGCGGTTCTCCACAGCCCATAACCACAATATGAGAAATCGTTATCTGCATTTCCCGTTCCACTACGTATACCTGCTGCAGCATTTCTCCTGCCGTCAGATTTCTCTCTAACCCATTTAATGTGGAGGCGCAGAAACGACAGCCCATACGACAGCCGGCCTGAGAGGATATGCAGAGCGAGTATCCAAAATGGTATTTCATCAGCACGCTCTCTATGGCCGCTCCCTCTGCGGCCGCTCCTTCTGCTGGCAGCCTAATTAAAAATTTTCCTGTTCCGTCCTCTGCCATCTGACGCTGTTCTATGTAAGCAGGTCTAAGCGGCGCTGCTTCGCTTAATTTTTCGCGCAGTCCCCTGCTTAAATCAGACATCTCCTCAAAGCTCTGCGCATGCTTCTGATGCAGCCATTTAAAGATCTGCAGCGCACGAAACCGCTGCTCCCCTAAGTCACTTAAATATTCCTGAAGCTCCGGTATGGATTTACTATACCAGTCATACTGCATGAATGCTTTTCATCCCTTCTTTTTTAGTGCTGCTACAAAAAAACCGTCGTGGCCATTCTTCTGCGGCCATAAGGTCAAATACTTCGCCCATAGTCTATCACATTCCGGCAGGCTTGGCAAACGCTTTTCTAACGACTCTACTGAAAATTTGGAATTTTGTTGTAAAAACCATTCGATCTGATCCTCATTTTCACATTTACTCAGCGTGCAGGTGCTATACACCAAAGTACCGCCCGGCTTTAGCGCTGCTGCCGCCGCCTGCAGAAGCTTTCTTTGCAGCTGAACCAGCTCTTCTTCTCCTTCTGGTCTATGATGCAGCTTGATATCCGGCTTAGAGCGCAGGATTCCCAGCCCTGAGCAGGGGGCATCCAGCAGTACCCTGTCATAGGCCTCCTGATCCTCTGTGCGCTGCACGCACCCATCTGCTGCTTCCGCATGGATGCATGAAATCCCCAACCGCTTCTGATTATCCTCAATCAGCTTTACGCGGTGCGGATACAGATCCCGGCAGCTGATGCAGCCCTGATCCCTCATAAGCTGTGCCATAAAAGTAGATTTACCACCCGGCGCTCCGCATAGGTCCAGCACGCGCTCTCCCGGCTGAGCCCCTACCGCTAGCGCTGCCAGCATGCTGCTTTCATCCTGAACGGTGATCCACCCCTCTTCATACAGCTTCCACTTAGAAATGTCGCCCGTATGACGCACATAAACTGCCTCCGGCAAAACACCCGGCCAAATCTCCGCCTGACCGGCCAGCGCTGCTTTTGCTTCTTCTAATGAAGCCTTTAACGTATTGATACGCACGCAGACCGCTCCTGGCTCTGTCATCTTTTGCAGAAGCTCCTCGCTCTGCCCTCGGCCGTAATCCTGCATCCATTTTTGTACAATCCATTCTGGCATATCATACTGAAGGGCCAGCGCCCTCACTGGTTCTCGCTCCAAATCCGGCATCGGAAAGGCACATGCCTCTCTTTGCGCCGCGCGCAAAACTCCGTTTACATATCCGGCCAGTGCCTGAAAGCGTGACTTTTTAACCAGCTCTACCGTCTGGTAAATGGCGGCGCGATCCGGCGTTCCATCCATATAACGCAGCTGGCAGACCCCTAGACGCAGGCAGATGAGCAAATAGGGCTTGATTTTTTTCATCGGCACTTTGGAGTAGGTTTCAATGATCGCGTCAATTGAAATCAGATGAGTGAGCGTAGTATAGACTAGACCTGTAAAAAACCGTCGGTCGAGCTCGGAAACAGATGACGGAAATGCTTTTAAATGCTGATTCACTATAAGGGAACTATAGCCGCCCCGGTATAGAATTTCTTCTAATGCCAGCGCGGCTTCCTTGCGCATATCATTCATTGCGGTTTCTGCGCCCTCCTACAATCAAAAGCAGGCGCAGCAAATTGGCAAGTGCCTGTGCCATGGCCGCAACATAGGTCAGGGCGGCAGCCTGCAGGACCTTTCGTGCTTTTCCCATTTCGTCTTCCATTAAAATCTGATTTTCGCTGAGCAAGCGCAGCGCTCTTGAAGATGCGTTCAGCTCTACCGGAAGCGTAATGACCTGAAATAGCACTGCTATCCCAAACAGGGCAATGCCTGCTACAATGATATACCATCCAAACTGATTGCTTACGCTGCTGAGTCCGCCCATAAGAATTCCTAAAAACACCAAGGGCATCGCTAGGCTAGAGCCAATCCTGGTAAGCGGAATAATCGCATTTCTGATCTGCAGCGGCGCATAGCCCATTTGATGCTGAATCGCATGCCCTGCCTCATGCGCTGCCACGCCGACGGCGGCGATAGATGTGCTGTTATATACGCTTTCAGAAAGGCGCAGCACTCGGTTTCTCGGATCATAATGATCCGTCAGGTGACCCGATGTCATCTCCACCGGTACGTCTAAAATGCCTGCGCCGCGCATAATGCTCAGCGCAACTGCTTGTCCGGTCATGCCCTTATAGCTTCTCTCCTGACTGTAGCGCCGAAACGTTGAGCTGACCTTCGCCTGCGCATACAGCGCCAAAATCACAGTTGGCAGCACCAGAATAATATAATATCGGTCTATCCAGAACATACGCTCCCTCCATTCTCACAGATCTTCTTTTTTCAATCTCTTAGGCTAAAATTTTTCCATTAAGTGCGCTGCCGCGCAAAAAAGCCTCAGCGGCCATCGCCTTTTTTCCCTGCAGCTGCAGCTGCTTGACTTCCAGCACTCCCCGCCCAGTCTGTACCAAGAATCTAGGATGCTTTCCCTGCAGTCCTTCCTCTAAAACCGTCCCTGGCTTTTGCGGCTCTGCCGCTTCCAAGGCCGCCTGCGCTTCCAAAATACTCAGCTTTTTTCCGTCTAAATGAGTGTACACGCCGGGCCACGGTGCAAATCCTCGCATTTTCTGCTCGATTTGCTGCGCGCTCTGACTCCAGTCAATCAGTCCATCCTCCTTCTGGATCATCGGCGCATAGGTCGCCTGCTCTTCCGGCTGCTTCTCCCTAGGCAGCGTCTCCCCTGCTAGGAGGCGCCGTACAACCTCCTGCATCAAGGCGGCGCCCTCTGATGCCAGCTTCTGATACAGGCTCTGCGCTGTCTCCTCCGGCTCAATGGGCACCGCTCTGCGTAGCAGCATATCACCGGTATCCACGCCGCAGTCCATCATCATAGCCGTAACGCCCGTTTCCTTTTCTCCGTTGACGATTGCCCACTGAATCGGCGCTGCCCCTCGATAGCGCGGCAGCAGAGAAGCATGCATATTGATACACCCCAGCGGCGGAATCGCCAAAATCTCTTCACTCAAAATCTGCCCATAAGCCGTAACCAGGATTAGGTCCGGCTGCAGCTCCCGCAGCCGCTGCACCTCTGCCTTTCGCTTAATGCGCTGCGGCTGATAGACCGGGAGCCCGTACTGCTCCGCCAGCACCTTAACAGGGGGCGGCGTCAGAATCTGTTTTCGCCCGACCGGCTTATCCGGCTGCGTCCACACGCCTACAATCTCTACCGGCAGCTCATGCACCGCCTGCAGTACCGAAGCCGCAATCTCCGGCGTGCCCATATAGACAATTCTCATTTTCCTACTCCGTTTCCTGGCTTATTCCTCACTCAGCCACCGATCAATCTTATCAATATACAGCACACCGCTTAAATGATCAATTTCATGACAGAACGCCTTTGCCAAAAGGCCCTTTCCCGTCTTCTCAAATATATTTCCTTCCCTGTCCATCGCCCTCACCGTAACCGTCTCCGGCCGTTTGACAATGCCAGAACGCCCCGGAATGCTCAGGCATCCCTCCGGCGTCTGCTGCTCACCTTGCTCATCGATAATCTCCGGATTGATCAGCACCAGCTTTTCCCCCGGCTCGTCCGTATCGATCACAATAATCTGCTTTAAAACACCCACCTGTACGGCCGCCAGACCCACGCCGCCCGCATCATACATCGTTTCAAACATGTCGTCGATCAAGGTCTGCGTCCTTTGATCCAGCTCCTCCACCCTTCTTGAAGTTTTGCGGAGGATCGGATCCTCATTGATTCTAATATTACGAAGTGCCATCTTCTTTTCCTCTCTTTATTATAGTATTGTAACCGGATCAATATCCGTAAATACCGTTACTCTTTTTTCTTCCTGCATAAACCGATCGCAGCAGTATCGTATAAAAGCCCTGAGCCGCTGCTCTTCTCTGCATTTAACAAGCAGCTTCCAGCGAAAAACATTATTGATTCTTCCCAGCGAAGCTGGAGAAGGTCCCAGAATCTCAATCTCCCGACCCTTTGCATAATGCTCCATCCACATTCCCAGTCTTCTGGCTCCCTGGATGACGACCTCTTCCTTTGTGCCGGTCAGCAGCACTTCCGCCAAATGCGTAAAGGGCGGACATTCCATAATTTTCCGCGCTGCCAGTTCTTTTTGATAAAATCCCTCATAATCCTGTTCTTTCGCCTTCTGTATGCAGTAATGATCGGGCGAATAGGTCTGCACCAAAACCTGACCTCTCTTCTGGGCGCGGCCCGCACGGCCGGCCACCTGCGTAATCAGCTGAAAGGTGCGCTCTGTGCTATGATAATCTGTGCTATATAAAGTCATATCAGCGGCCAATACCCCTACTAGGGTAACATCCGGAAAATCAAAGCCCTTTGCAATCATCTGCGTACCAATCAAGATGTCCCCCTCATGATGCAAAAACTGTTCATAGACCCGAATATAATCTTCCCGGTTTCTCATGGTTCCCATATCCATCCGCATAATGCGGGCCTGCGGAAAAAGCCGCTCGGCCTCCTCCTGAATCCGCTGCGTGCCTGCGCCAAACTGCCGTATATACGGCGATCCGCATTCCGGACAAACCTCCGGAAGCGCTGCCTCTTTTCCGCAGTGATGACAGATCAGCTTATTTTGATCCTTATGATAGGTATATGGCAGATAGCAGCGTGGACAGTTCAGCACAAAGCCGCATTTTCGGCAGTTGACAAAAGTAGCATAACCCTTTCGGTTTAAAAATAATATGATCTGTTCTCTTTTTTGCAGCTTCTCTCGCATCGCTGCAATCAGCGCCCGGCAAAAAACACTCATATGCCCTGCTTCTAGCTCAGCGCGCATATCAACCAGCTCAATGCTTGGCAGCGCCGCGTCCCGCACAGCACGCTGCGTCAGCGTAAGCAGCGTTAGTTTTCCCTGCTGCGCCTCAAAATAGCTCTCAATGGAAGGTGTTGCTGACCCCAGCAGAAACGGGCAGCTCTGCTGCTCGCAGAGCATCTGCGCTACCTCCCTGGCATGATAATGAGGCGCCTGCTGCTCAGATTTATAGCTGCTCTCATGCTCCTCATCAATAATAATGAGCCCCAATTGTGTAAACGGTGTAAACAAAGCTGAACGCGGACCGATCATAACTCGATAGGCTCCTTTTTTCGCCAGCCGCCACTGCAAAGAACGCTCGCGGTCTGTCATGCGGCTGTGCGTAATGCCTACGATATCGCCAAACCTCTCTGTAAAAACATGCACCAACTGCGGTGTGAGGCTGATTTCCGGCACGAGCAATATGGCCTGCTTTCCCAGCGACAGCGCTTTTTGGATACACTGCATATAAATTTCCGTTTTTCCGCTCCCGGTAATGCCATGCAGCAAAAAGCCCTGACTCCTCTCTTGCTCTATCGCTTGCTCCAGCTGCGTTCTGACAGCTAGCTGCTGCGCGTTCAGCGGCAAGGGCTTGCTCGTTTTTGGAGAAACAAAAGCAGCCGGCGGTTTTCCCTCCGACTCTTCATACAGATCTACATATCCTTTTTGCACCAAGGAAAGCAATGAGGCTTTGCTGATCGGCGCTGTCTGACGAAGCCTGCGAAGCTCCATCCTCTCTCCTTTGCTCTCGGCAAGGCAATTCAAAAAATGACGCTGACTTTTTCCTAAGTGTTCATTCTGCGGCATTTGCCTGAGCAACACCTTCTGCACAACCGGATCACCAAAACTAGGAATCTTTGGCACAAATAATGCCAGACAAGCAGACAGCGGTGCATCATACCGCTCCTTCATTCTTCTCGCCAGCTCCAGATTATCCTTAGAAAAAACCGGCTCCGGACTGACAATCCTGCTGATCTGCTTTAGCCTCTGCTCCGGAAATTCCGCCTCCTGTGTCAGTGCTATCACATACCCCTGAGCGCTTCGGTTCCCCATTCCAAAGGGAACCTCCACCAGCATACCTTCTTTGATGTGCTGGGAAAGCGCTTCGCCGACCAAATACGTATAGATCCGGTCTATTTTCTGGTGATGCAGATCGATAATAATCTTGGCATACCGCGCCATCGGATTATTCTTCGTCTTCGTACTGATTGCTCAGATCCACAACGGCCATCTCATCAAACCCTTTACTCTCACTTTCCTCCTGAGAGGGCTCTCTGGTGATAATCCCTATTTTTTCCTGCTCCATTTCAGCAATGGCGAGGGATAGCATCCGGCCATTATATCGATCCGGAATCATTGGGCTCTCCTGATCAATCAGCGCTCTTGCACGCTTAGAAGCAGCCATAACCAGGCTGTAGCGGCTATTGATTGGCGGCTTGCCCATTTCTGTATTCACATGATTGACATGATCAATCAATTCTTTATAAGATGGATGCAGCATTTCTCTTCACTCCTTTATCATGTTTAGCACTGTTTATTGTAGCAGATTCCTTTCAAAATTACCAGAAAAATTTCAAAAGCCTAGTTCTTTTGCTTCCTGCTCCAGCTTGCTCAGCAAATCCCCGGAAGCCGGCGCGACCCCCGTTCGCGTTTGAATCACACGGTGCAGCTCCTGAATACAACTTTCCAGCTCATCATTAACCACCAGAAAATCATAATGCCTTGCTCTTTCCAGCTCTTCCTCTCTGGCTTTTTTAAGACGCTGCTCTACCTTTTCCTTTGTTTCGGTGCCGCGGCCAATGAGACGCCGCTTCAGCTCCTGCATGTTCGGCGGAACCATATAAATCAGGAGTGCTTCCGGATACTGCGCACGCACCTTGAAGGCGCCTTCTGCTTCAATTTCCAGAATCACATCCTTGCCCTGCTCCAGCTGCTGCATCACAAAGGATTTAGGCGTTCCATAATATTGCTCCACGTACTGAGCCCACTCTAAAAAATCTCCCGCCTCAATCCTCTCTTCAAATGCTTCCTTGGTTATATAATGATAGGAAACGCCTGCAACCTCTCCTTCCCGCGGCGCTCTTGTCGTCGCCGATACAGAAAGAGCATACGGATACCGCGTGAGAAGCTCCTTTACCACGGTTCCCTTGCCTACACCGGAAAAGCCGGATATCACAGCTAACACTCCTTTTCTGCTGTCCATTCTTCCTCTCCCCTCTCTGTGCTCAGTCTGGCAGCAATGGTCTCCGGTGCAATCGCCGACACCACCACATGGCCGCTGTCCATCATCAATACTGCCCGGATTTTCCGCCCATAGGTTGCATCAATCAGCTGCCTTCCTTCTTTCGCCTCTTGAATGCGCCTCCGGATCGGCGCAGAATCCGGTTTTAAAATCACCACAATCCGGGCGGCATTTACCGTACTGCCAAACCCGATATTCACTAATCTCATATGCCTGCCTCCTTCGCCGATACAGAGCCCGCTCTACTCAATATTCTGAACCTGCTCTCTGATTTTCTCAATCACATTTTTCATAGCAAGGGCATGCTGTGTAATCTCTAGATCATTGGATTTAGAAGCAATGGTATTCGCCTCCCGGTTCAGCTCCTGCGTCAGAAAATCCAGCTGCCGGCCGATCGGCTCATCCTTTTCCATGGTCTGCTTATACTGCCGAATATGACTTGCCAGTCTGGTCAGCTCCTCATCGATACAGCAGCGGTCTGCAAAAAGCGTAACCTCCGCCTCCAGCCGCCCTTCCTCCAGATGGAGCAGCTTGTCCTGATCCAAATATTCCTGCATACGGCTATAGAGCTTTTCCTTATAGTCCTGCACAACAAAGGGCGCTCTTTCTGCGACCTCCTGCCGCAGCGCTTCCAGCATCTCCAGCTTGCTCTCAAAATCGCTTTTTAAATGAGCCCCTTCTTTTTCCCGCATCTGATTGAGCTGATCCAGCGCCTCTTCTAGTGCCTGTGTTAAAACTGGCTCCAGCTCCTCTAATTTTTCACTCTCTTCCTCCTGCTGTAAAACATCCGGAAGCTGTAAAATATGACTAAGCCTTAGATCATCCTCCAGCCCCTTTGCCCGGCCCTGCTCCCGCAGCGCCGTCAGATATGCCTCCAGCTTTCCCTCATTCAGCCAGATGCCGCCTTGCTCCTGACTATGGTTTGTATAGTTAATAAAAACATCAGCCTTGCCCCGCGCTACCTGGTCTTTCAGAATCTTTCGGACATGATTTTCCAATGCGCCGAATTTCCGGCTAAGCCGAACCCCGCTTTCTAAATAACGATGATTGACTGTTTTGATCTCCACCGTAAATACATGACCGTCCATTTCCTTTTCACCGCGGCCAAATCCTGTCATACTTTTCAATGCTACCCCTCCTGCGTCAATCGCCCGTCTCTTAATCAGTCCTCTGCTCTTTGCTCCGCTTCCTGCAGGGCCCTTTCATTTTCTCTAACCGGCGTCAGCGTTGCCTTTGCCAGCGTCCGCCCCGTATTTTCATCTACAAACAGCTCTCCCAGGCAGTATACCACCGTCTCCCGCCCGTCTCTGGTAATCAGCCGATGACTCAGATAGGCAATGCCTTTTGTCTCAAGCTGCATGGTAAACCGCTGAAAAAAATCCGCCAGATCGTCCTCATGCACTAGCTGGCTATATACAACGCGGTCCTTAATGACCTTTTCCTTCGTATAACCCGTCAGCTGTACAAATTCATCATCAACCTTAATCAGTTTCCAGCCTTCCTCGACATCCATCCGGCAAGTACCGTAAACAACAGAAATGACCTGGGAATTTGTCAGTGCCATTTTTACCTCCAAGCTTTCACACACATAGATTGTTTTGCTTATCATACCACAGGCTTTACACTTTGTAAACTATTTGCATTCTGAATAAACTTTCAGACAAGTTATTCTTTCCCTTTCGGCGCAAATATAGTACAATACCTTTAAAATCATTCATTTTGAGAGGAAGCCGCTATGATCCGCATTACTCAGTTTAAATTACCCATTGAAACCACCGCCGACCAGCTTGAAGCTGCACTTCGAAAAGAGCTTGGCATTTCCCCTCTCCATCCCCTTCAGTTCGAAATCGTCCGCCGCTCCCTTGACGCGCGCCGCGGCCACAGTTTCCATTTTGTTTATATCATCGATGTCACATTGGCCAAAGAAGAGAAAATCTGGCAAAAAAATCACCGCGCCCATCCCCATTGGCAGCGGCTCTCGCAAAAGCCCTGCTATCAGCTCACTGCGCCGCTGCGCCTAATAGGCCGACGCCCGATCGTTGTCGGCCTCGGTCCGGCAGGTCTCTTCTGCGCTCTGCTCCTCGCACGGCAAGGGCTGCGCCCCCTCATCATCGAACGCGGCAAGCCTGTAGAAAAACGCCGCCTCGATACGCAGCGCTTTTTCACTCAACGCGAACTTGATCCAAACTCCAACGTCCAATTTGGCGAAGGCGGCGCCGGCACCTTTTCCGACGGCAAGCTCAATACCCTTGTCAAAGACAAATCCCTGCGCGGCCGTTTCGTCCTTGAAGAGCTGGTCAAAGCAGGCGCGCCGGCAGAAATTTTATATGACGCCAAGCCCCACGTGGGCACCGACCGCCTCCAGCAGGTTGTGCGCACGCTGCGCGAAGAAATCCTATCGCTCGGCGGTGAGATCCGCTTCGAAACGCAGCTCGTAGATCTTCAGCTCTCGGAGACCGGCGCTGTATCCGGCGCTATTTTATCCTCCGCAGGCCAGCGTACGCTGGAAGAAGCTGATACGATCTTTCTGGGGATTGGCCACAGCGCGCGCGATACCTTCGCCATGCTGCAAGCCTCCGGAGCCGATATGGCTGAAAAACCCTTTGCCATCGGTCTGCGCATCGAACATCCGCGTGCCATAATCGATCAGGCACAGTACCGCGAATATGCCGGCTCGCCTTATCTTGGCGCCGCAGACTATAAGCTAACGCATCAAACCGCTAATGGCCGCGGCGTATATACCTTCTGCATGTGTCCCGGCGGAACGGTTGTCGCCGCCGCTTCTGAACCCGGCACTGTTGTCACCAATGGTATGAGCAACTATGCCCGGAATGAAGAAAACAGCAATAGTGCTCTGCTGGTTACCATCACGCCCGAGGACTTTGCCTCTTATCGCCCCTCCATGGGCGTCCTCAGCGGTGCCGGCTTTCAGCGCGATTTAGAACGGCTCGCCTTTCGCCTTGGAGGCAGCGATTATAGTGCTCCCATCCAGTGCGCAGGCGATTTTATCAGCCGCCGTGACAGTCTTTCTCTTGGTAATATCCAGCCAAGCTTTACCGGCCGTACTCGCTTTGCTAACCTCTGGGATCTGCTGCCGCATGACCTGGCCGCCTCTCTTGCCGAGGGCATCCAGGCTTTTGGACATAAGCTTTCTGGTTTCGACCGCCCTGACGCTATCTTAACTGGCGTGGAATCGAGAAGCTCCTCTCCTGTCCGTATTCTGCGGGATGCTTCCATGCAAAGCAACCTGCGTGGTCTCTACCCCATGGGAGAGGGCGCAGGCTATGCCGGTGGGATTATGTCAGCTGCCATGGATGGCATGAAGGCGGCCGAGGCGTATTTTACTTCTTTAACGCCTGACCCGCTTGCTCCATCCACTGCGCCTTAACATAAATCGTCTGCTGATGCGTATAGATGACAAAACCAGGCTTACTGCCGGCAGGCTTTTTCACATATCGTCTCTGGGTGTGATCAACCGGAACCTGATTGCCGCCGGCTCCTTTAGAATGCAGCGCCGCCATAGCGGCCGCTTCTTTTAGGCTTTCCTCGGTATAATCGCGTCCTTCTTCCAGACCATTGATCAGCAGAATCACATGTGACCCCGGCATATCCTTAACATGAAACCATTCATCCTTGGCTGATGCTGTTTTAAAGGTCAGCTGGTCATTTTGCATATTGTTCTTTCCTATCAGCCCCTTAACCCCCTCTGTGGTTACAAAGGAGATAGGCTGGGAAACCGACAGATTTTTGCGCACCTTGTGCGCTTTTTTTATATATCCTGTTTGATAAAGCTCTGCACGAATGTCCTCTATATCTTTTTCGCAGTCAGCTAATGTCAGAGCCGTTAAAATACTTTCCAGATACTGCACTTCTTCTCGCGTGAGCGCGAGCTGTGTATTTAACGCCTCTTCTGTGCGTTTTTGTTTATTGTAGCGTGCATAATACTTCTGCGCATTCTGCGCGGGCGTTAGGTTGACGTCCAGATGAATGTCGACTGCGGGCGCTCCCTCTTCGTAATAATTGGCCAGCTGACAGCGTGTCATGCCTTTTTTTAGCTGATATAAATTGGCTGTGATCAGCTCTCCTTTGATCCTGTCAAGCTCCCTGCCCTTGGTATCGGCCATCTGCTTTTCCTGCAACCCCTGCTTTTTTACTGCACGTTCCAAATTCGTCGTGATCAGATGCCGCAGCTCCTGCGATTTTTGCTTCATTTTATCCTGCACATCGCTGCGCGCATAAAACACATCCATCAGGGCGCTGAGCGTATCAAATTCCTTTATGCGGCTTCCCTGCATGGTCTGGTAGGGCACCACCGAAAAATCCACCGCCCTGCCGTTTTCGTCCTGATACAGAAGATAAGGCCCCTGTGCCGCCTCCAGCTGCTCCAGCAGCTGCTCTAAAGAAGCGCGCAGCTGCCCCTGCTGCTCTGGTGAAAGCTCCTGATAGCGCGTTTTTTCTTCTATATGAGCTCTTGTCAGTACCTCTCTGGCCGCCAGAGGACTAAGCCCGTTAAATAGCTGGTACAGTCCTTTTTCCAGCGCCCCCTCATAGCTTTGCATCACAGCGCCGAATGAAACCTGGCCCTTTGGCATGAGCTCTAAGGGATTGGCCTTTTGATTGTGTGCCGGAAGCTGATATACAAGTCCCGGCTGTACGCTGCGCACGGAGCTCATGAGTGGATTTACATGCCGCACGGAATCAATAATCTGTCCCCGTTCATCCACTAATATTAAATTGCTGTGCTTGCCCATGATTTCCGCCACAATTGATTTGTGGCACAGGTCTCCCAGCTCATTTAACACTTCAACGCGGATTTCGATGATCCTGTCAAAATGATGCTGGGCGATGCTCAGGATCTTTCCGCCGGTAAAATGCTTGCGAAACAGCATGCAGAACATGGGCGGCTGCAGCGGCGTTTCGGGCTTTTGCTCTGTAAGATGGAGCCTGGCATGACTGGCGTTTGCCGTCAGCAGCAGCCGCTGCATCTTGCCCTGGCTGCGGATGTTGAGGATCACCTCATCCGCTTCCGGCTGATAGATTTTATCAATACGCCCTCCCAGCAGCTGCTTTTCCAGCTCGCACTGCACCGCAAAGGCCGTGATTCCGTCAAATGGCATATTTTTCTCCTTTCCAAGCTCCTTTAACGTATAAAACTATACTTCTTTAAACTCAATTCCGATCTGTTTTCTGAGCGTCTCCAGCAGCTTGCACACCTTCATAGCCTGCCGGCTGCAATACGCATATGCTTCTTTATGCTGCTGCGGATTCAGGATCCATTCACAGAAGCTGCGCGCCTCAGCGCCCATAAGCGTATTTTTCTCCTCATCTCCCCATACCGGTACAATCCGGCCGTCCGGCTGATGCAGGTTCATCCCCGTCAGCTGCGAAATAGAATCGATCGTAAGTGTCCCCTGATCGCCTATAATCTGCGATCCCAGATAGTTTTGGCCAACCTTGCTGTAGCTGATGCTCACATGACAGTCCTCATACAGAAACAAAAGGTCACCGCTGCAGTCGGCGCCTGATTCCAAAAACTGCCCGTGCGCCGCAATCTCTTTTGGCTTTCCAAAAAGCTCCAGCACCAGATAGATACAATATATCCCCAGATCCATCAGCGCACCTGTGCAAAATTCAGGATTAAAAATATTGGGATTCTTTCCTGCCAGATAAGCCGGATATTTAGAGGACAGCTGTGAAAAATCAATATGCGCGGTACGAATCCTTCCCAATTGACTTACAGCCTCCTTCAGCGCCGCAAGCTGGGGCTGATGTAGCATCATAATGGCTTCCATATAAATCAGTCCTTTGCTCGCTGCCAGCTCCTGCAGCTCCTCTAGCTGCTCTGGATGAATTGTGATGGGCTTTTCACAGATCACATGCTTGCCATGCCTCAAAAAGAGCTTGCTCTGCTCATAATGCAGCTTGTTGGGACTTGCGATATATACCGCGTCGATCTCCTCCTGCTGCGCCATCTCTTGCAGATCTGTATAAATTTTGATTGTATTTCCGTGAGCAGCTCCTTTAAACGGCTGCGCAAAGCTGCGTCCTTTTTCCGCACTGCGGGAATATACGGCTGCAAGCTCCATTCCGGACACTCCCATTGCACCGGCAATAAAGGTTTCTGTGATCCAGCCGGTACCGATAATTCCATAGCGTATCATGCTCATGTCTCCTTTTTATAGTGTAAATATGGCCGTGCTGCTTTCGCGCTTTGTCAGATAGACGGACTCTTTGCCCGCCTCTCCCATGCGCTCTTTTAGCATATCGAGTGTTGTTTTCATAGCGAGCTCCGGCTTATTGTTTTCTTCACTCAGATGTCCTAACAGAAAAATCCCCTTTCTGTTTTGGCGCAGCGCCTCTGTCACTGCCAGCGCGCAGTCGTGATTGGAAAGATGCCCCATGTTGCTGCGGATTCTTTTTTTCAGCGGCATAGGATACGGGCCATTCATCAGCATATCGATATCATGATTGCTTTCAATCACCGACAGGTCTGCTTCTGCCAGATGTCTTTGCATCAGCGGTGTGACCATGCCCGTATCGGTGATGACCACTGCTTTGTTTCCACCGCTTTCCACTGCATAGCCGCAGGGATCATTCGCATCGTGGCAGGTCGGAATCGCCTCTATGCGCAGATCGCTCATCCGGTACCCCTTTCCAGAACGAATCTCTACGCAAAGCTCACCCGGCACCTGCCCGATCATGCGCTGCATGCCGCGCCATGTCCCGGCCGTCGCCATGACCGGCACCCGATAGCGCCGCATCCAGACGCCCACCCCTTTGGTATGATCCGAATGCTCATGCGTCACAAATACTGCTGTGATGCTGGCCGGATCAATCTGACGCTCTTTCAGCAGTCCCTCGATCTGGCGCGCGCTGAGCCCGATGTCGATCAGCAGCCTGTGCTGGCCGGTTTCGATCAAATGACAGTTTCCGCTGCTGCCGCTTGTTATAGAACAAAATCGCATCTTTCTATGATTCTCCATTCCAAAATTCATTTAAAACTGCCGGCAGATTTTCTGGCTGGACTCTTGTAATCGGAAACCAATCCTGCGGATACAGCTCATAATATCTTGACTGATCAAAGCGTTCATCTACTAATAGAATGATACCTTTATCCTTTTCTGTCCGAATGACGCGCCCCGCTGCCTGAAACACCTTGCCGATACCGGGATAAGCATAGGCATACTCAAAGCCCTTGCCTGTAGAGGCCTCCATCTGCTCGCGGATCAGATCCCTCTCAAGCCCGATCTGCGGAATGCCCACACTGACAATCATAACGCCGATCAGCGCCTCCCCCTGCAGGTCAATCCCTTCGGAAAACACACCGCCCAGTACGCAAAAGCCCAGCAGCGCCCCCTGCGCTTCATAAAACTGCTGCAAAAAAGCCTGTCTCTCTTCTTCGCTCATCTGGCTTTCCTGTTTGATGACCCTCTCATCAGGATAGAGCTCGGTAAAACATGCATACGCCTGCTCCATATAGGCAAATGAAGGAAAAAACGCCATATAATGCCCCTCTTTTGCCGCAATCATCTGCTGCAAAAGAAGACAGACCGACTGCAGGCTCTGCTGCCTGTTCTGATAATTTGTCCTTATCCGGCTGACCATCACCTTTTTGTGCTCTGCCGCAAAGGGAGAAGCTAGGGCAATCGCCTTCTCCTCCTTTTCTCCGCCTAAAAGCTCTTTATAATAATCCACCGGCATCAGGGTTGCCGAGAAAAATATCACACTGCGCACCTGCGCATACACCGCTTTTAACGCTCGGGACGGATCCGCACAGAAAAATCGCAGGATCCAGTCCTTCCCCTCCTTTTTCAGATAGGTCTGATACCCCTCCCCCATCGAATCCCAAATTTTCAGAAAAAACAAAACTCTAAAATACAGCTCCCATACGCTTTCCTCAATCGCCTCTCCTCCTTGCTCCTGCACGCGGAGCTGCAGATACTCCTCCATCCTCTCGCAGAAGCGTTTCAAGGCATGATACCACGTTTCTTCCGGCTGTGCCGGCAAAAAATTCTCGCCTTCCGGCACTTTCTTTTTCATCTCGAGAAATAAGGAATTGATCTTGCTGATACATTTGTACAAGCCTGACTGCTTATGCAGCCCAGCACGAAACTCTAAAAAGGCCTGTTTGCTGATTTGGGCGCTGAACATTTCTCTGGCTCTGTCAACCAGATTGTGCGTTTCATCGATCAGAAGCACATAGTCTTTTTTTCGCTCCTGAAAAAAGCGCTTCAAAGATGCAGACGGATCAAAGGCATAGTTATAGTCACAAATCAACAGGTCGCTCCATACGGCTATATCCAGCGCTAATTCAAAGGGACAAACCTGATGCTTTTGGGCAATCTGCTGGATTTGTTCTTTTTCAAAACGATCATATTGCTGCAGCGCCTGAAGGACTGCCTCATTCACCCGATCATAGTGCCCTTTGGCATACGGACACTTCTGCGGATCACATTCTCGTTTTTCCTGCAGGCAGATCCGGTCCTTTGCCGTTAACTGCATCGTTTTAAGACGCAGTCCATTTTGCCGCATCTGCGAGGCTGCCTGCAGAGCCGCTTGCCCTGTGACATTTTTAGCGGTTAAATAAAATATCTTTTCAACCTGCCCCTCTCCCATTGCTTTTAACGCTGGAAATAAGGATGAAATTGTCTTTCCAATCCCTGTAGGCGCCTGTAAAAATATTTTTTCTTTCTCTTGAATTGCTTTATAGATATAGGCAGCCATCGTCCTCTGTCCTGCACGAAAGGTAGAAAAGGGAAAGGGCTGCGCTTTTAAATTGGCCGTTCGAAGCTGATCCCAGCTATGCTTCCAGCGTAACCATTCGAGATAGGATCCTGTAAGCCCATCCCAAAAACTCGTCAGCTCCGCCAGTGTATAGCTCTGAAACAGATATTTAACCTCTTCTGATTCTACATGAATATAGGAAAGGCGTATCATAACCTCCGGCAACTCCTCTTGCCCAGCCAGAAAATAGGCATAGCACATAGCCTGCGCCCAGTGCAGCGGAAATGTCTGCTGCGTAATGTACTCCAGATTAACTACGGTGGATTTAATTTCATCTACCACACGTCTTCCCTGCGCGTCGGTATAAATACCATCCGCCCGTCCTTCTACTAGCAGCTCGGCATCTTCCTGAAACTGAATCGTTTTTTTAAATATGACCTCTTTTTCGTATCCTGCCTTTTCAGCCCTCTGCAGCTTCTGATGCAGACGCGTTCCTTCCAGCGCTCTTGCACTACTGGCAAAGCCGCTGACAATATCTCCGCTTTTTAAAATAAATTCTACCAGCGCCCGCACCGATATCTCATATGTCTTCGTTTTTGTCTTCTCCCTCATAGTGAATGGATGCCAGCGCTCTCTGCGTAATTTCTTCCGGATATCCAATATATTCAAGAATCCGAATGCCATTAGGCTTTTTCAAAACACCTGGCTTGAGCAAATAATCAAACTCAAGAGCTTCTTTCGTAACGTTTTCTTCAAAATGATAGCTATCATATTGTTCCTTTACGTTTTCGGTAATTTCTATATCATGCGTCGCGACCACTACCATACAATGATGCTCCGACAGATATGTCAGCAGCGAAGAGGCTGCTGCTACCCGCTCTGTGGGATTGGTGCCCCGGAAAATCTCATCGATCAGCAGCAAGCTGCAGCGCTCCTCATCCACCACATGAATCATGCGCAGCAGAGCCTCTGCCTCTGCCATATAATAGCTGCGTCCCTCCATCATATCATCACTCGGACTGATGGAAGACAAAATATTGAAAAAGGAAGCCTTATATTCTTTAGCCATCACCATATAAAATGTCTGCGCCAAAATCAGATTCAGCCCAATCGTTCTTAAGAAAGTAGATTTTCCTGACATATTAGAACCAGTGAGCACTACATTCTTATGGTCGATGGTAATATCATTGCAGACCGCTCCTTTTAAAAGCGGATGCCCCATCGCTACCGCACTGAAATAATCCTTGTCCTCTACAAATTTGGGCTTGCAGCTTTGCCGCATCCCTCTTCTCACAGAAGCCATGGACTGAAATGCATCCAGCTCTCCAAGACGCCGATACAGCGTTCTCAGTACCGGCGCATACTGCTCTATATACATGCTCGTTCTGATATAGGCTCTTGCCTCTGTTAAAAACGCAATCTTAATATATTCACTCAGTCCGAGTGGATCAGCAGCTCCGGACTTTAAAACCTTATTCTTTTTCAATATAATCTGACATTTGTCAACCGCTTTTTTGAAGAATTCATTATAGCCATTATCCAGCTCCGGATACTGCAGCTTCTCAATCTCCTTCGCAGCCACCAGCATTCTGGCAATATAGCGAATACCCGGCATAGATGCTTCCGTATATTTATTGATGCTATGATGAATGATCATATTCATAATAAAGAAGATTACAATTAAAACTACCGCGCGTGTCCATAGGAACGGCAGAGAAATGATCGAAGCGATCATTCCCAGAGTAGAAGGAATCACCCATCCTCTAGACGGCGGCAGCGGCGGTGTCCCTTTAAATAAAACAGAGGCCGCTCCGTCATATTCTTCTTTTCCCATATAATATAACAGGCATTGAATTGCTTCCCTTTTATCTTTATTATGCTGAAAGAAATCAATCATCCGCCCTCTTCGCTTCAGTTCATCCTCGTCAAACCGAAGGATGCGCAGCATGTTATATAAGCATTGCTGCCCGGGCATCGACAGCGTCCGGTTCATTTTCATATAAGAACGATTCATATCTAAATCATTCCATGTCAGATCATCTAAGATCCAATCCTCCTTTTTCATCATGCGAACAAAAAAATCCTCTACATCATGAAAATTTACATCCTGTGATTCATCTTCCTTTCCCCACCAGCCTTGAATAAAGCGAAGGGTACTTTTTCTAAAAAGACCTGCCATTTTACCTCTCCATTCTCTATTAAAAAATCCCTGCTATTTCACAATTTTTCAAATGCTGTTCGTAATCCTCTGCAAAATAGTAATTTCCTTGCGCATCATATACAAAAAACAAATCCTCTGTATCAGCCGGTGCCAGCACTGCTTCTACAGACTCCAAGCTCGGACTGCCGATTGGGCCAGCCGGAAGGCTCTCGCAAATATAAGTATCATAAAACATCTCATAGTCATCAGGATTCCGATAAGGCTTTAGCGCTTCCTGCAAATAGAATATCGTTACATCCATCTGCAGCGCTGTTCCTTGTTCAATCCTATTGCGGATAACGGCTGCCACATTGGGTTTTACAATATTCTGAGAATCATATGCGCTTTCCCTTTCTACAATAGAAGCCATGATCAGAATCTCATCCATTGTATAGCCCTGCTCCCTAGCCCTTTCTTCCATTTCTGAGCTAAGCTTGTCATCCCATGAATGCAGCAAAATCTTCAGCACCTCTTCCGATGTCGCTTCCTTATCCCATTCATACCTGCCAGGCGCAATATATCCTTCCGCCATAAAGGTCCTATGCGCATCCTCTTCGACTTTTCCCCAGTATGAAGATTCTAAACGCTTCATTTGTTCTATTTGTGTCAAAAGCAGCTCTACGCTGTTTCCTTTTCCACTTTCAACAAGCCTCTGCAAAATTTCTGTCAGATAGTCCCCGTCTTCTACGGTAAAATACTGTTTTTCTGGTTGCTTTTCTGTTATGCTAACTTCTTGTGAAACCTGTGAGCTTTCTGCTGCCTCTATCTGGCTGCTTTCCACAGGGGATTGCGTCTGCTGCTTGCATGCCGATAGCTGACCTACTAATAATACTAAAAGTATCAGACAAATACCACCGATAAATCTACTTTTTTTCATTTTTTCCTCTCCTATAAAGAACGGGAAGCGCCTTTTCAGGCATCTTCCCGTTTAGCTACCTCTCTCGGTCACGATTGCGTATCTGGTTTCATTTCTATCTCTACCATCACAGAACTATTTTTCAAACTTACCTTCCCTAATCCTGCTATATCCACCTGTACCATGCGTTTCCCTATGGCATAATCTCCTTCTTTCAGATGAATGCTCAGATTCAGTGCTGATGAATCAAAATTATCTATATTTTCTTGAATGCCCACAATATCAAAAGAAATAGAAGTGTTGGTAAAGAAGACATTCCAGCCCTCTTTTTGTCCATATAATGAAATCTGTGAGGTATCCACTGTTATACTTTTGCTAACTTGTTTCTCCACACTGAAGGTCAGCTCCGTACTCTGCTCGCTGCCTTCCCTTAATTTAACATCCCCTTTGGGATATAGCTCCGCTAACACTTCATTGAAATCATAGGTCTTTTGATAATTCTCCGTCAATTGAGATAGATCCACCGAAGGTAAAATGATGCTGTTTACTTTATTAATTGTGCTTTCCGGTCCATAGATTTGAATCTCCGCTACACTTAGCTGTGTATCTTTGCCATACTCATACCCATCCGGAACCGAACCAACCAGCGAAGCCTGCACAGGAACTGTTTTTGTTGCGTAAATAGGAACAAAAACCCCTGCTTCGCTCACGGATGCCCAAATAATATCCCGTGAATACGAAACGATTTCATCATTGCCATTATATAAAACAATATTACTTTTTTTGCTAACGTTAGCTGTCGTTTGATCCACTCGAATCGTAACTTTACCGTAGGCAATTTCTTCTATCTGATTGGCAGGTCCGGTTATTGTAATTACATCCGGTGTTACCAGAATCGCTGGATCCTCCTGCAGAAAGATATATCCCTCCATAGGTGTTCCCTGAATATCATATCGAACCTCAATTTCCTTGCTGATGCTTTCATCAATGTCTACTTCATAATAGCTTTTATTTCTAAGCTCATTAAATTGAAATTTATTGATATAATTCAGATCTGTAATTTCATAATGGATCATTAGACGATTGACCGAGCTATCTTCTAATTCATATACATCAACATATGCCCTCATAAAGGAGGTAGCATCTTTTGTCTTCAATACCTCTAAAACACTTTTTCTTGCCTTAATGTATACCTGCAGCTTTAAATTGCTTAAATCCTCTTCTCCATCCAATTCAATGTAATGATTTTGATTTCGAAACTCATCCAAATGCTCTACTGTCACCGGAATTGTAAAATCCTCTGTCCCCATTGGATCTTCACTTACCGAAAAGGTTAACCAAAGTAAAATTGCAATCACCAATGCAATAATCTTATATAACAGATTATGAGTCACCCATGTTTTGATTCGCTCCTTCATGGCCGTGGTCCTCCTTTAGGTGCCTCTTTCTTTCTAAATTTGTCCTTTAGAATCCTATCCCGCATGATCTGAACTTTACTTTTATGCTCTGTTTCTTCTCCCAGTAACTCTCTTCTGATAAACTCTGGCGTAATTCTTCTATAAATCTGGCCTCCATAAGCCATAGACATGGCACCGGTTTCCTCAGAGACAATAAACACCTTTGCATCAGAAACCTCGCTTAAACCTAGCGCAGCTCTATGTCTTGTCCCTAAATCTTTACTAATATCTCCATTTTCAGAAAGAGGCAAATAACAGGTTGCTGCCAAAACTCGGTTTTGGCGAATAATCATCGCTCCATCATGGAGCGGCGTATTCTTTTCAAAAATATTGATAATCAACTGGCTTGTTACCATTGCGTCGATTGGCAGCCCTGTCTGTTCATATTCTCCTAAAATAACCTTTTGCTCTACCGCAATCAAAGCGCCGGTTTTTACTTCTGACATCGCGGTCATCGCCTGAATCAAGTTTTCAGCAGTCTCCTCGGTCACTGTGTTGCTGCTTTCTCCGAATATCCGCGTAAAAAAGTTTCCGCGCCCGAGCTGCTCCAGTGCTCTTCTGAATTCCGGCTGAAATATGATGATAACGGCCAGGATTCCTACACTAAGCGTTCCTTCAAATATCCAAACCGTTATATTCAGTTCTAAAATAGAAGCTAACATCCAAACAACCAATACAACAATAATTCCTTTAAAAAGAATCCATGCTCTGGTTTTGCGCAGCCACTTTAAAACCTCATATATTAAAAAAGCAACCACTAGAATGTCCAAAAGATCTGTAATCTGAAAGGATGGCAGCATCCAACTGCCGATTTTTCCAGATGAAAACAATTCTGTAAAAAACTCTTTCATCCTTACTCCCCCCTGCCTTCAAGACTTTTTGTTTCTTCTTTATGTGTGATACTTCTTATCAGCGCCGTGGATCGGGATCATCCCAATTATCAAACAGCTCTGCTACCTCTTCTTCTTTTGTCAGTTTTGACCCTTTTTCTAATTTTCGTTCTTCTTGCTCGCTCTTTCGTATTTGTTCTTTGCTTCTCACTGGCTTTACATTTGTTTTTGCCTGTTTTTGGGGAGCAGCATGCTCTTGTTTTTTCTCAGAAGCCTTCTCTCTTACTTTTAAGCCGGCTACTCTTGTTTTTCCAAGCTCCTCCTCCCTCTCAGCAATCGTCTTCAGCTCTTTTTTTTGCTTTCCTACCGGGCTGATTTTAGGAATTAAGCGTACCTGGTAATAATATTCTTCATCCTCAAAATCAAGATTCTGCGCATTTTTATAATTTAAAGACAAATTCAAAAACTCCAGTACTGCAAGTGCTGCAATCGAAAGAATAGCAAGCAAAACAATCCAAACTAAATTCCCCGGCAGATCTGCAACTACCTTACCCATAATTAAACAGATAATTCCCAGCAGCCCGCCGGCCCCAAGCGCTATATAGCGTACATAATCCAAACGTAACTTTTTTAACAAGCTAACAAGTAAAATAATCCCTGCTGAAACAATCAGTAAATATACCATTTGCTCATTTTTGGTCATTTGATCAATTCCATATGTGGATGCATCTGAGATCATTTTTGGAAGCGCATCTAAAGATTCTCCCATCTGCAAGCTCAAAAAGGCCGGAATAATCTGTATCAGAGCCCACAATAAAATTCCAATTACCACTGGCACCACCGCGATAATTCCTATATACAGCCCTGCAAATATGGGCACCAGCAAATAAAGCTGCCACTGAATACAAATAGGAATGAGTGCTAAAAAGTACACCTGATCCGGGAAAAGGCGAACTACTGCTACATATAATACGAGCATCATTACCCCAATAATCGCAGCGCCAATTAACGATGATTGGAAAATATTATATACACATAATGCCATACCAATCAGTACACCAATTCTGCTGGGCAAAATTGTGGCGACAAGCGCCAGCACCAAATGCACCCCAAAGGAGTTAAATACACCGGTTCCCGTATACATCTCTGCTCCTGATATCATCCGAAACAGACATAGAAATGCAATAAACTTCAGACCAACCTTTATAAACAGTTCGTATCTTTTAATATATTTTGAAACTACACCCCTAGCTTGATACAACGCCGATAAATTCATAAATATGTCCTTCCTTAGTCAATATTGTTAATCTGATCTAATAGATCATAATAATGATCTATTCTTTTTTTAGCCTTATCATAACGAGCCCCATAAACAACGGCCGTAATCCCTGATATAACTAAAAGCAAAATCGCATACCAAACCAGAGCATGAATCACAAAGCCTGTATAATCATAGTGAAGTAAATCTGCTCCTTTTACATAAAACTCATCTATTGCTGTATACATTAAATACACAATATAAAAGACTGTAAGCCATATTTTACTTTTTAATTTTTCTAATCCTATATAATCTTTTTTATAATATCGTTTAGCAAAGGCATCCTTTTGAAAGCTAGACGTTTCATAGCTTGCTGCCTGCGTCATCAATTGTATCTTTTCTTTATTAATCATAATTTCTCCTATCTTCGCTGGAGTCTATCACTTATTCTATCATATCTGACCCTCAAAATACAAGACATATACGGCAATTTTAACAAAAGAGATACAATATAGTTTCACCTTTCTCTATATTGCATCTCTTTATTTCATTTTTCTTTATTGAAAAAGAGCCGTCGATAAATAGCGTTCCCCGGAATCGGGCAGCAATACAACGATTGTTTTTCCTGCATTTTCTGAACGCTTTGCTACTTCTATCGCTGCCCAAAGCGCTGCCCCTGAAGATATACCTACTAAAACGCCTTCTTCCTTTCCCATTTGCCTTGCTATCTGATAGGCATCCTCCTCTTTTACGGCTATCACCTCATCATATATGGCTGTATCTAAAACTTCCGGCACAAAACCTGCCCCGATTCCTTGCAGTCCGTGGGGCCCGCTTTCTCCTTTTGAAAGCACGGGAGATGCTGCCGGTTCCACTCCGATCACCTTAATATTAGGACATTTCATTTTCAAATACTTTCCTGTCCCCGTAATACTTCCTCCAGTTCCTATGCCTGCGATTAAAATATCTATGGCTCCCTCTGTATCCTCCCATATTTCTGGTCCGGTTGTCATCATATGGGCATTAGGATTCGCAGGGTTGATAAACTGTCCTGCCATGATTGCTTTAGGCTCTGCCTCTACTAAATGCTTTGCTTTCTCGATCGCTCCTGCCATTCCTTTAGAAGCCTCTGTTAATATGACCTCTGCTCCATATGCTTTCATAAGAAGCTGACGCTCTTTACTCATATTTTCTGGCATAACAATCTGCAAACGATATCCTTTTGCCGCCGCTATCATCGCTAATCCAATGCCTGTATTTCCTGATGTAGGCTCTACAATTATGGACCCCTTCTGCAGCTTTCCGCTGCGTTCTGCTTCTTCAATCATGGCTTTTGCTACTCTATCTTTTACTGAGCCTGCTGGATTCAGATATTCGAGTTTTCCTAATAATACAGCTTGAAGCTTATATCGCTGCTCCACATGGGTCAGCTCTAGAAGAGGAGTGTTACCGATCAACTGTTCAATAGATTGATATACTTTTTTCATTTTAACCTCCATTCCGAAGCGTATGCGACGGGGAATGCCATCCAAGCTTATTTGTGGCGCTCCGGCACAAATGGCCGATTAAAAAACAAGCTATCAAGCTTATTTTTCAATCTATCTTACCTTCTTATTTTATTCTTTAATGTATTGCTCACGCGACAGCATTATGAGTTAGACTTAGAAATATTAAAACCAGCTTCTTTTTTAGGATATCCTTCAATTACAATCATCCCCATAATCCTCCCGATAAGGATATTAAAAGAATATCATACTAGTCAAATTATATCAACAGCTTTCCTGAACCTCTATACATTATTCGATGATCTCATATCCGGCTGCTTCCAGAATATCCAATGCTCTTTGATAATTTTCTCTTTTTATCAGAACATAATCTGTATTAAAGGTTGAGATAGCAAAAATACTAATATGATGTTCTGCCAAAATCCCAGAAATTTTGGATAGGATTCCAATCAGCGTAAAATCCAGAATTCCCTCAACCCGAAACGCTTTCCACCCCTCTTCTCTCTGTGTCACATTAGGCGGTTCATTGTCTGTGATGCATACCAGAGAGTTCTCCTCTTTTGTTTTACTCATAAAACAGTATTCCGCATTCCAATCAACCAGTGAATAGTCTGTCACCTTACATACTGAAAAATCATAGGCAATTTTTCTAATCTGCATTATGTGTTATCTCCCAAATTTCACTTCTCTCAATACTTTATTTATTAACACTGCCGATCTATTTCGTATATTTTTTCCTTTTTTTATCCGTGCAATTCTACATGTATCGCAATTACAGTACATAGAAGGTATTCCCTCCGCTGCAGCCGTTCCCAAAAACAAAAGTTCCATTGTCAACCTCATTTCTGCACATAATACTGTGCTTGTGCATTCCACAATTTAAAGTACTGTCCTTCCTTTTCCTCTACCAGTTCTCCATGCGCGCCTCGCTGGATCATCTTCCCCTCATGGAATACCAGAATCTGATCACAGAACTTACAGGAAGACAAACGATGCGAAATATAAATTGCCATTTTTCCCTTTATGATTTCAGAAAACTTTTCATAAATCTCCGCCTCTGAAATAGGATCCAAAGCTGCTGTCGGTTCATCCAGAACCATCACCGGAGCATTTTTATAAAGGGCCCGAGCCATTGCAATTTTCTGCGCTTCACCGCCGCTGACTTCTACGCCCTCAGACGTAAAATCCCGATACAATATTGTTTCAAGCCCTTGCTTCAGTCGCTCTTTTCTTACCGCAAATCCTACTTTATCCAAACATTCTTCTGCCGAATCGGCATGATACATAGGACTGGCCGCCACATTGGCCCCCAGAGAAAACGAAAACAGGTTAAAATCCTGAAATACCACCGAAAGCAATCCAAAGTATTCCTCTTCCTGATACTCCTGAATATTCCGCCCATTCAGCAGAATTTCACCCTCGGTCGGCTCATACAAGCGGCACAGCAACTTAATAAATGTCGATTTACCGCTGCCATTCATTCCAACCACAGCATAACTGGTCAATGCATCCAGTTTTATCGAAATGTTCCGCAGTGCATAGGTTGCTGCTCCCGGATATCGAAAAAAAACATTCCGAAATTCCACCGATTCCACCGTGCGATCCGTTTCTTTTCCCTCTTTCTCGCCCTGCTTTCTCATATCCAGATAGGTAAAAATATCTTCTAGGTAATCATTATTACGCCAGCACTTTGTTCCTTCTGCGATCATCACTGAGACACCTGAAATAAACTGAATCACCAACCCTGAATAACGCACCAGAGACCCTACTCCCAAGCTGCCGCTCAGCACCTTCATGGTCACAAAGAAATACACTACTCCTGTCAATATGGTCGTAATGATCATATTGATTGCATCATATTTACAGTTGATCCCCAGGCGCTGCTTCAAAAATGGCGGATTGTCAAACCATCGATGCATCTCATCACTGATGATCGAATTTTGATCAAACATACGAATATCCTTTGCCGCTCCATTTTCGCCTGTATATTCATCCATATAATAATTGGCCTTCGTCAAGCTTTTGGGCCAGCCTTTCCATGCTTCAAACAGTTTACTGGCGGCAATTTGAAATGATCGTCCTGCTGTCAACGATAAAGCCAGAATCGCAATCAACAGCAAAATAGATGCATAGGGTGTGTTAAAGAAAGAAACGAATCCCGTCACTTTCCAGCCGGATACACTGGTAAACAACGGTGCTGCCAATATCCCAGATACCACAACAGCACAAAACTTTCCGAAGGTATTTCCGCCGCGGCGATACATCATGTCTAAGCCACCGCGGCGTGCCTTCATTGCCTCATCAATCCGATTCCGTAAAATCCTCGTCTGAGGATTTTCCACATCCGCATACGCAAACTCCAGACCAGCCTTACCCAGATATAACTGAATTTTGTTATACATCAATTCCTCATCGGCCGTATTCGCATTTTTCAGTGCATCGATCAATACAGAAAGCGTAAAATTAACCCCCACAGTCAAACCAATCAGCACCACCAGACTTTTCACATTCATCCGATTGGTCAGGGCTTCGATAATCAAAGCTGAAAAATATACCGCCAGCGCTGTCTGCAATGCTTCCGCCAAACGTCTCACGCAGTCTCTCACCAGCAATCCCGGCGCCAGTTTCCAGATGATGCCATACCCACGTTTCAAATATTGCAGATTTTCTTTTATGCTTCTTTTTTCTTTCATCATTTCTTCTCCTTGAAATACTGACTCTGCACTTCATACATCTGTGCATACTTACCGCCCAATTTCATCAGTTCTTCATGAGTTCCCGACTCTGTAATTCGCCCATCATCCAACAGTACAATTCGATCACAAAACCGGGTACTGGCAAAACGATGCGAAATAAAAAATGAAGTCCGTCCTTTTGTTAAATCCCAGTACTGCAAATATAATTCATTCTCTGCAATCGGATCCAGCGCGGCCGTAGGCTCATCCAGAATCAGAACCGGCGCTTCTTTATACAAAGCTCTTGCCAGCAGCACCTTCTGCATTTGTCCGCCCGAAAGCTCACACGCATTCTCATTTACATTTTTGATCAAAGGCGTATCCAGTCCCTTATCCAAAGAGTCAATTTTATCTGTCAGTCCCGCTTTCTTCACGCAGTCCCACAACTTTTCCTCATTCCATTCTGCCTTTTCCTTCAAAGTAATGTTCGTACCAATCGACAGCGGCAGAAAATGAATATCCTGAAAAATCGCAGAAAAGATTTTAAAATAGTCCTTTTTCACAAACTTCTCCTGCGGGATTCCATTGATCAAAATCTCACCGCCTGTCGGCGTAAACAGCCCACTTATCAGCTTTGTCAACGTTGTCTTACCAGCGCCGTTGATACCCACGACGGCAATTCGTTCACCCGGAGCGACATCCAATGAAATTCCCTTCAAGACCTCCTCATTGCCTTCTGCAAATCGATAAGTGACATTGCGCAAACTGATCGCCGGAGCCGAATCCGGAACAGATACTCCTTTCTGCTCCACTCCATTTTCTTCATCCTTATATTCCAAATATTCCCGAATATCCGCCAGAGCCAGCGTACCGGCATCCACTGCGGAATAATATTCCACAATTCCGCGCAGCCAGGTTCCAAAGGTACTGATCACCGCCAGATATACCAGCAGATCCCCTACACTCATATTTCCCTGTAAGAAAGTATACACCAATACTGCATAAGCGACCCCATCTCTCATCAACACCAACACCGCATTAGCGAGCGCTACCAGAAAGCTTCGCTTTGCCACAGATCGAACGATCTTCTCCTCCTTCTGGATTGTTTCATCGCCTACCTGAGTAAACCACTTTTTTACACGATACAGCCGAACATCTTTTGCCGCTGAAAAATCCATAGCCTTTTTAATGATGTAATCAATTTTCATTAAATTTACCGATTTTTCATTTTTCACTTTGTGCTGATATCGATTCACCCATCGGCTCAACCACCAGGTAATCCCATAAGAAATCATCAGTAATATCAAAATCAATGGATTCAGCAATACAATACTCATGCCGTATGAAATTGTACCGATTATGCTCGCAGCCAATTGTGTCACATTAATGGTAAGCTGAGCGAAATTTCTATTTTCCGTAGCATACATTGCCTTTTTATGCAGTACCTTCGTCTTGGTATCCATCTGATCTTCATATTCGATATCCATACTCTTTTCCGTTATTGCAGTAGAATACCAAAGCCGCATACGATAATACATATCATCCAGAAACAAATACGCCATCTTTTCCATTACATAGATTATAAGCAGCATCAATGTCATAATCATGATCATAATTGTAATGTTAACAATACTATTACCGTTATCAATCATTATAAGTATGTATTTAGGTATGTAGGCTGCTATTAGCGGAATTATTAGAACTAATGGTATTCGAATTCCCATAGCTAATATAGCTATTCGACGCTTATTCCATATTCTTCTCAAACATAAAATCAGTTCAAGCAATAGATTATATTTCATTATGCATACTCTTCCTTCCTTTTTCGAAAATTAATCTATAATTCTTTTAAGCAGCCTTCTACATCTTACCTTTTGCATGATACGCATCCTGCTTAAACATCCCTACAGGTGTGTAAACTATTTCATCTTTCCTTCATTATAAATGACTATATCATCCCCATACATTTTTCCTATCATATACATGTATATTTTAAATATCGACTCAAGATTATTTTTTAATCTTATCTCTCACCACTGTCCAGTTTACTCGTTTATTTTTAACTATAATATATATATTCAAAATTATATTGCAAATAATATCATGCAAATCAACTTATGTCAATTATATTTATGGACTTTATAAAAAATATATATCATTATCAATGATATCATTTTTTATAAAAGACACAAAAGAATCCAACATTAAAATGCAAAAATTTTATTCAACATAAAAAGAAATTGTTTCCTCAAAAGAAAATCTTTTACCATAAAATCAAGACACACAAAAAGGAGCAGACACATCTGCTCCTCATTCTCTCCATTCAAAAACCGGCAACCTCCTACTCTCCCAGGCGGTCCCCCACCAAGTACCATCGGCCGCCTATGCCTTAACCTTCGTGTTCGGCATGGTTACGGGTGTTTCCC